>JAYWDP010000406.1:0-3759 GCA_043779775.1 Cyclobacteriaceae bacterium | reverse complement strand
TCCTAACGAATTTATTAGCTTGGATGCTTTCAAAGGCCCTTAACGGCGCAGATTATGGAAACAAAAATCAATCTTGAATCCCCTTCACCGAATGTCATTGTAGATAATGTCAATAAGGCGGTTGACTATTATTCAAAAAATCTGGACTTCAGTCTTTGCGCTTTTGCGTGAACCTGCATTATTTTGTCTTTCGCAGGGAAGAATATTAATCTAAAAATTATTTCTTCCTGCTTTCACTACTTTCACCCCGTGAAAGAAGATGATATCGAATTAGAAGACGATCAGGACGATGAATTATTCGAGCACCATCGCATTGTGGTCGATGGCGGACAAAGCCTGGTGCGGGTGGATAAGTTTTTAATGGACCGCTTGTCCAACGTAACACGAACCAAAATTCAAAATGGGATTCATGATGGCTTTGTCAAGGTTAATGAGAAGACTATAAAACCAAACCATAAAATTCATCCGGGTGATGTCATCACTGTTTCTTTCCCGGAGCCTCCGCGAGATACGGACATTAAGCCGGAGAATATACCCCTAAACATTGTTTTTGAAGATGAATACCTGCTGGTGATCAACAAACCCGCGGGCATGGTGGTACACCCGGCGTTTCAAAACTGGACCGGTACGCTTGTCAATGCGCTGGCATATCATTTTCAAAATTTACCGGAGATGGCAGGCAATTCCGGAAGGCCCGGTCTCGTGCATCGCATTGATAAAGACACTTCCGGACTGCTGGTCATTGCAAAGACTGAAGGGGCCCTTACCCACCTTGCTAAACAATTTTTTGATCACAGTATCGAACGTACGTATTGGGCGCTGGTCTGGGGAGAACCCATGGCGGAGTCCGGCACCATCGCTGTAAATGTGGGCAGAAGTTTAAAAGACCGGCGGGTCACAGTAGCATTCCCGGAAGGGGACTATGGACGCAACGCCATCACTCATTATAAGGTGTTGAAGACCCTGCGCTATGTTACTTTGGTGGAATGCAAACTGGAAACGGGACGCACGCACCAAATCCGGGCGCATATGAAATACCTGGGACATCCGTTGTTCAATGACGCGATGTACGGCGGTAACGTAGTACTTAAGGGCACTACCTTCTCAAAGTACAAACAGTTTGTCGATAATTGTTTCAAGATTATACCGAGACAGGCACTGCACGCCAAGACCCTGGGGTTCATTCATCCGGGCACAAAGAAGTTCTTACAATTTGATTCTGAGCTTCCAGCAGATTTTAAGGAAGTAATCGAGAAGTGGGAGCACTATGTGAAGTACAATTAGTTTAAAGTTTCAGGTACAATGTTTCCAACCGAAGCAGCCCTCTAACCTGAAACCTTGAACTTTGAATCTGAAACCTGAAACTTGAAATCTGAAATGTCCGTTCTGATCGATCTTCACTTCCTCTCCAGCCTCGAATATTTCTGCGCTCTCCTGCCATTCGAAACGGTAGTATTGGAAAAACACGAGCATTTCAACAAGCAAAGTTTTCGAAACCGTTGTTATGTCCTGGCCGCAAATGGTGTTGAGAGGTTAAGCATTCCGGTAACGGAGAAACATGGAAAAGTCATGATCACTGATGTAAAAATCGATTACACGTATCGCTGGCAAACCAATTTATGGCGGACCTTGGAGTCAGCGTATGCCAATGCTCCTTTTTTTGAATACTATAAAGACGACCTTCACAAGGAAATATTTTTGAATCAGAAATTCTTATACGATCTGAACTTTCATCTCCTGTCAATGTGTCTGCGCTGGCTGAAATGGAATAAATCAATAGCGGAAAGCATTGGGTATGAAAAAAAAATATTGTCATCATGTTTAGACTTACGAGGCCTGATTTCGGCCAAAAAGGACTTTTCTGAGCGGGGATACTACCACCCTCAACCTTATCAACAGGTTTTTGGCAATACCTTTGTGCCTAACCTAAGCCTGATCGACGTTATCTTTTGTGAAGGCCCCCAAGCTGCCAACCTGGTAGCCCGCTCGCAGAAGAAATTGAACAAATAAATTGAATGCGGTGTTTTTAATTTGACCGGCGAATTCAGTTGGGTTGCAGACATTCCCGGCAGTTGCATTTGAGTCATCATCAACCTACATTTATAACAATAAATAAAAAGGAGACCCCTGCATGGAAGCAAAATTTTCTAACCGCGTAAAAGAGGTGATCTCGCTAAGTCGTGAAGAAGCCTTACGGTTAGGACACGACTATATCGGCACCGAACACCTGGTTCTGGGCATGATCCGGGAGGGTGAAGGGGTGGCCGTAGGACTACTAAAAAAGTTAGGGGTACCGATTGACGAACTCCGGGGGGAGATTGAAAAAATCTCCAAAGGAACCGCTACCCACCAGGTCAAAAATCTTTCGAATATCCCGTTGACCCGCGCTTCAGAAAAGGTGCTAAAAATAACCTATCTGGAGGCCAAGGTATTTAAGGCGCAGTTGATAGGCACCGAGCATCTTTTGCTCTCGATCCTGCGTGATCCTGATAATCTCGCAACACAAATCCTAAACAAATTTGACGTGGTATACGACGTAGTAAAAGAAATGCTCGAATATCAGCACGAGACCCCCATGGCTTCGCAAGACACAGACGATCCGGATGAAGATTCTTCCAAAATGTTTGGCAGCGGGGGTTCGGGCGCCGGAGGTTCAGGAAAAGAGAAAAAAGGCATCGAGAAATCACGCACACCGGTATTGGATAATTTTGGCCGGGACCTCACCAAACTGGCAGAAGACAATAAACTTGATCCGATAGTAGGCCGGGAGAAAGAAATCGAACGGGTAGCACAAATCCTGTCACGCAGAAAAAAGAACAACCCGATTTTAATTGGCGAACCCGGGGTAGGCAAGACAGCCATCGCTGAAGGCCTCGCCCTGCGCATCATCCAGAAAAAAGTTTCTCGTGTGCTGTTTGGCAAGCGCGTGGTGACGCTGGACCTGGCTTCTCTCGTGGCCGGAACAAAATATCGTGGTCAGTTTGAAGAACGCATGAAGGCCGTGATGAACGAATTGGAAAAATCACAAGACGTCATTCTGTTTATCGATGAGCTTCACACCATCGTCGGTGCATCCGGCGCCGAGAGGCTGTTGCGGAACTTCCCGCGCAGCACATCGCCGCGGACCAGCATCTGGTAGCCGCCGAGGCGCTGCCGGATCGTCGGCGCGGCGTACTGGAACCCGTGGCCTTCGGACAGCGAATCCGAGGGAAACACGTCGATGAGCTTCACGATCCAGTCGGCGTCGGTCCCTGACGTCGAGACGCTGAAGTCCACAGCGATCGGCCCGGCGATGGTGAGGGCCTGCGTCAGCGGCTCCGTCTGGTACACCAGCACGTCCGGCCGCTTGGAGGCGAAGCGCTGGTCCTCGATCATGAAGGCCGGGTCGTACCAGTGCGTGGTTTCCGCGGTATACGGCACCGGCCGCGCCGGGTCGTTGCTGTACTCGTCGTAGCCCTGGCCCGCCGACGCGGACGGCGCGAAAGACAAACCGCCGCCGGCCTGGAGAAAGAGGCTGGTCGGCGTCACGGCGCGCGGTGGCCAGGTGTCGAAGAATCGCCAGACGTTGGTACCCGTCTCGAAGGCCGCCGCCTCGAAGTCTCGGGGCCGCGGCTGGCCGTCCTTCAGGTAGTAGTTGAAGAACGGCAGTTCGATGCTGTCGGTGAAGAACTGCGAGGTCGCCGACGCGAAACCGATGATGCCCAGTGAATCGCCCGGCGAACCGTTCCATCCGCCGTGGTACCACGGTCCCATCACCAG
>JAYWDP010000405.1:0-3794 GCA_043779775.1 Cyclobacteriaceae bacterium | reverse complement strand
GAGCCTTCCGGTTGGTCCACCAACGCTGTAGTTTTTCCCAAGCCACCCTGTAAAAGTCTGCGTCAAACAATCTGGCATCCACCCTGGCCTGTCGAAGGAATAGAAAGCCTACGATAGCCAGTATTACATCCGCTGCCCAAAGCCCCACGGGAACGGAAATTTTACCCTGGCCTGCCCACTTCTCACCGGTGCTGGAAATCAGGTAGAAAAGGATGAAGAAAAATATTGACACAATTACGGGTACCCCCAGGCCTCCCTTTTTAATAATTGCTCCAAGGGGTGCACCGATTAAAAACATGACAATACAGGCAATTGAATTTGACAATATCTTGTGCCATTGTGTTTGAAAAATTTTGTACTCATTCCAAAAACTTGCCCGATTGGAATTAATATTCAACATCTGACTCTTTATAGTGCGGGTTTGAATTAATGCCCGCGCAATTTCATCAGCGGTTACCTTCGGTTTAAATAAACTGTCCGAAACCTGAATAGTCTTTTTATTAATTTCACTTGGTTTCACTAATGCGAAGGGCATTGTTGGTAAAGCATAAGCTGCAATCTTATTCATTTGCTTGCCTGAATCTCTTTTAAGTCTGAATTTAATCAGGTCCGCTGGCAGTCTCACTGTATCACTCTTTCCATGAAAAGAAAACATCATGTCCTTGGCATAGTAAGCACCGATCCTGGATTGATTTATCTCATTGTTCATGGAATCCATATCATGGTCAAGTTCGACCACATTCCGCATAATGCGATTACCCTGGAACCATTTCTTGTCAGTCCTTGCAAGGCCAAATGAAGAGAGGTCAAATACAATTTCAGTCTTCCCGAATTGTGTCTTCCTCAGGGACTCATAAGACCCGCTGGCTCCTTCACCCACATTTTGATCGGCCGGTCCTTCCATATAGTCAAAGCCGTTGAAAAGCTCCAGTTTAAGATACTGATCATTTAAAATGGTAAACATCTTTCCAGAATCAGCGATTGTTACCTGCTTGTTTCCACTCCGACCCCGATGGTCATAGATAATGACATCTTTCAGCGTTTTCCCATCCGGAAATTTATGTCCTACTTTAATGCTGATGTCGGGTATACCTGAATAGAAGGCACCTTCTTCCAGATCAAGGGCAGGTTTTTTCTGTTTAATGTCGTACATCAGGCTATAGGCCTCCAATGCTGCTTTCGGTACCCAGTTATTGTTGGCGTAGAAGGCAATGCCTGTCAGGAAGAGAACAAAGAAGAAGATGGGGACCAGACTCCTGACCAAAGAAATCCCCAGGCTTTTGATGGCAGTTATTTCAAAATGTTCGCTGAGGTTGCCGAAGGTTATGAGGGATGAAAGCAGAATCGCCAAGGGCAAGGCCAGCGGTGTCATGAAAATCGCAAAGTAAAACAGCAAGGAACCCACTACATTCCATCCCAGGTCTTTGCCGATAATGTCATCAAAATACTTAAGCATGTGCTGCAGAAGCAGAATGAACACCACGACCAGAAAAGTCAGAATGAACGGACCAATAAAGGATGTCAGGATCAGTTTGTCAATTTTTTTCATTTCCAGCCTGAAGCCTTCAAAAATAACGCCATTTTTAATGGATTGAGTTATTAGTCATTGCAAATGGTAAAAGTTTATAAATTTGCGCCCGCATTCATCTATTTATTGGGTGATTTAGCGATTGGGTGATTTAGATCAGCCAATCATCAAATCTCCAAATCACTATATAACTATATGGCATGGCGAGGTAGCTCAGCTGGTTAGAGCATCGGATTCATAACCCGAAGGTCGGCAGTTCAACTCTGCTCCTCGCTACAATCTCTCAACCCGGATCGGATTAATATCCTCCGGTAGGCGCACCGCTGTACTTAGGATCGCCATCGGGACCCCTATTCACCTACATTTCAATCTACCCTGCTCTAAGTATGTCATAAATCATTTGTCCGTCCAGGAAATTTCTTTATCTTCCAAACTAATCAGAACGATGGAAACACAAATGGCAAAAAAGCAATTATTCTCCGCTGATTATGAGCTTCATGCTTCAGTGAAAATGTTATACCCTTACATTCAGACAGCCAGCGGATTATCTGAGTGGTTTGCTGATGATGTCAAAATCAGTCCTGAGAAAGTCTTCACTTTTGTCTGGGACAATGAAGAACACAAGGCCGTGATCAGTTCACACCGCACGAACCACTTTGTACGCTTTGAATACTTACCCGAATCGGCCGAAGACAAAAAGGATCCCTCCTATTTTGAGCTGAGCCTGGAAGTAAATGAGCTTACTCAAATGAATTTTCTAAAAATTTACGACTATTCCGACTTCGACGACATGAAGGAGTTGCAAGATCTCTGGGATGGCCTTGTTGAAAAACTCAAAACTGTTGTAGGGGGGTAGTATTCAGTATTCGCCCCACATTCACATCACCCCCAAGCTTCTTTAGATTAACGATCACTCCAGAAGTGAAATTATATTTTTGAGGTTTAAAATCCGTCTATGTTACCCAATGTAAATCCGGTTGAGACTCCTACCTGGCACAAGCTCACAGCCCATTATCTCGAGATGCAGGCCACGCATATGCGGGAGCTTTTTGCATCCGACACACAAAGATTTGAAAAATTCCACTTACGTTTTGAAGACATTCTCGTGGATTTTTCCAAGAACATCATTTCACAAGAGACCCTGGACTATCTATTGGAACTGGCGAATGAAGTAAATCTTCGTGAGGGTATTGATGCCATGTTTGAGGGTCAGAAAATTAATCAGACCGAGGGGCGGTCTGTGCTGCATATTGCCTTACGGAACCGCAGCAATCAACCCATCCGGGTAAATGGAGAAGATGTGATGCCTGATGTCAATCGCGTATTGCAACAAATAAAATCATTTTCAGAACATCTTCTCTCCGGTGCCTGGAAAGGATATTCCGGAAAGCCCATCACGGATATCGTCAATATTGGTATTGGTGGATCTGACCTCGGGCCCTTCATGGTGACCGAGGCATTGCGCCCATACCATAAAAATATTCGTCCGCATTTTGTCTCTAACGTCGACGGTACACATCTGGCAGAGGCTTTAAAAAGTGTGAATGCGGAAACCACCCTTTTCATCGTCGCTTCAAAAACATTCACCACCCAGGAGACCATGACCAATGCTATTTCAGCGAGAAGTTGGTTTTTGGAAAAAACTTTACAACGGGGCGATGTAGCCAAACATTTTGTGGCGGTCTCTACGAATGAAAAAGCTGTAAAAGAATTTGGTATTTCACCTGAGAATATGTTTGTCTTTTGGGACTGGGTGGGCGGAAGATATTCACTATGGTCTTCCATTGGGCTGTCCATTGCCTGCACCATTGGCTTTGAAGATTTCTCAAAATTGCTGGAAGGCGCCCATGCCATGGACCTCCATTTCCGACATTCACCTTTTGAAAAAAATATTCCGGTCGTCCTTGCCCTCATCGGAGTATGGTACGGCAACTTCTTCGATGCCCAAAGCGAGGCAATCCTTCCCTATGATCAGTATCTTCATCGTTTCGCGGCCTACTTCCAGCAAGGCAACATGGAAAGTAATGGAAAATCTGTGGACAGAAATGGGCAGCCGGTACTTTATCAGACAGGACCCGTCATCTGGGGAGAGCCCGGTACCAACGGGCAGCATGCCTTTTATCAATTGATACACCAGGGCACCAAAGTGATCCCCTGTGATTTCCTGGCCCCTGCCATGAGTCATAATCCCGTGGGCGATCACCATCAAAAATTGTTATCCAACTTCTTTGCACAAACCGAGGCGCTGATGATGGGAAAAACTGAG
>JAYWDP010000404.1:0-25766 GCA_043779775.1 Cyclobacteriaceae bacterium | reverse complement strand
GCTCGGTGAAATTCTCAAACGGCAAAACGTGGGTCTGCAATTCTTGAGCAAGGTTTTCGGAATGTTCAGGAGTACGGTTACACAAGGTAAGTTCACCATTGAAAAAATATTCTCGCATATTGCGGGCCAGTGTCTGACCAAATTTTCCGAGTCCTACAATCAGGATTTTCACCGCCGAGCCGATGGGATGATATTCAGACAGCAGTTCTGCCGCAGCAAAGCTCACCGAATATTTTCCGCTGCTTAGATTGGTATTGGCTTTAATTTCTCTGGAGGCTTGAAAGGCTAAACTTGAAATTCGGTCTGTAATGGTTCCAATCATACCGTACTGCCGGGCCTTTTTGATGGCAATCTTCAGCTGACCCACGATTTCATAATCACCCAAAATTTGGGAATCGAGCCCTGCTGAAACACGGAAGAGATGGCGTACCGCTTCCTCGCCTGAATACACATAGAAGTAATTTTCAAAGTCACTTTCCCGGAGTCTTAAGGAATCCGTGACAATAGATCGAATAATATCTTTTGGTGCGCAGGCATAAAACTCAGTTCGGTTGCAAGTGGATAAGACAAAAAAATCGCTCAATCCCTCATCTTTGGCGCGTGCATAAACTTCCTCCATCATCGCAGGAGTAATTGCAAACAAACTTCTGATGTTAGTATCGGCTTTGGTAAAATTACTGCCGACCACTTCGAACTGATGCAAACTTGAGGGAGCAAACTGTTTCATATCCTTGAATAGCTATGCAAGATGTAGTTGATTCAATAAAAAAAATACCCAAAAACGCAGTAATAGTACCAAAAGCCCCGTTTATGACAAGAATTAGGTATTTTCATGACATAGGTCAGATAAGCGGCAAAGAGACGTCATGTTTTTTTATAGATTCAATGAGGGAGCTTTTCCCTGAATACTCCGTAACAAAATGTTCCAAGGACCGCACTCAACAACACTACGGCGATCACAGACATTCCACTTCCCATGAGTGCGTACAGCGGACCAGGGCAGGCTCCGGTCATAGCCCATCCGAGTCCAATAATTCCAGAGTAATTCTTTCATATTGCTTCTGGTTTAGGCGGTATTCAATTTTCGAATTGATAAATCAAGATTAACTGGGCTTGAAATGTTGTTCTTAGGACAACTCATCCTCAGACGAACTATAAACGAAGAAGCAACGGTCAACAGACCTATGGCAGCTACTGGGGCGGTCAACCCAAAGCGATCAGCGATCAAACCAGTGAGAATAGCTCCTATGGCATAGCCCAGGTCACGCCAAAGACGAAATATGCCAATGCTCTTAGGTCGTTGATCCGGGTGGGTGTAATCAGAGACCGCAGCAAGGAACGTTGGATAGACTACAGCCGTTCCAATTCCGAGCAAAGAAGACAAAACAATAAATGATGTGAATGAATTGGCCCAAATCATACCGAGTAAAGCGACGCCTTGCAGGAACATGCCCCAGAACAGTAATGTCTTTTTGCAATATTGATCGGCCAGTTTGCCGGTAAATAGCTGACCTATTCCCCACACAGCCGGGTAAGCTGCTACAATTATTCCTATGGCCTTCAAATCAAAGCCTTTCGATGCCAGGAGCAAAGGGAATAGGCCCCATACCATTCCATCGTTTAGGTTATTGATGAGCCCCGCTTGGGTAATAGAACCCAGGTTCTTGTGCTTCCATGTTGTTTCCCAAAAGATTTTGTCAAGCTTGGGAATATTACTTGATGTTGCTTCTAACAAAACGTGCTCATGAGTGTCTTTTACAAAAAGCCAGCTAAGTAGTAAACCTGCGACCGCCATACCTATACCCACATAAAACGGATAAGGCCGCAATCCATAATTACTGGCAATCCATCCTGTAAGAAAAGCAATGACAGCCAGAGCAAGGTATCCGGCAAATTCATTTAGCCCCATAGCAAATCCTCTGTCCTTTTCGCCTACGAGGTCCATCTTCATCACTACCGTGCTCGACCAGGTGAGTCCCTGACTTATTCCAAGGAAGACGTTTGCTGCAATGATCCAATTCCAGTTTGGAGCATAGATGAGAAGTAAAGGAACGGGAAGAGCAAGTACCCAGCCTGTCACTAAAAGATTCTTTCTACCAAAACGGTTGGCCAATGTGCCTGTGTAGTAATTAGTAATGGCCTTGGTTACACCAAACACTACAATGAACGAGAGGATTGCAGTCTTGGCCGCCAAACCAAAATCTGCTTCTGCAATTTGCGGAATGATGGTGCGTTCCAATCCGATCATTCCGCCAACAAAGGCATTGACAACCACGAGCAACGTGAATTGCTGCCAGTTCTCTTTTAACCCAAGTTTGACGGTTGTACTCATAAAGGTATTTTTTAACCTATGGCACAATGATTTCCTCCGGCTTCCAAATCAGCAAGCTGCTGACCTTCATGCGAACCCTGTTTATTCAGAGAGGCTATCGTTAAATAGTTTGGAGGCGTTGGAGGAATTCTCGAAAGTGTATATTTCACGAATTCATTCTCACCCAATTTTAGAAAATCAAGCTTGGCCTTTACTACGACTAATGTTTCTGCGATTAACTTACCGTCAAAATGGACAGCGTCAGAAGTATGTGCCGGTAATACCACTAAAGAAGCTGGCAATGAAAACAAAGCAATGAGTGAATGATACAGTAGTTTCGATTTGATGATGGTTTCTCCCTCATTGGCTTTAAGATCAGGTCTTCCTACACCATCAACGAACAGTGTATCCCCTGTAATAATGGCAACGTCATCAATCTTTATTGTCGTACTCTCCAATGTATGACCTGGAGTATGTAAAATTTGGAATTTGGAATTTCCGACATTAATCAGCTCCTTATCGGCTACCGGAATGAATGAATACTCAACTATTACCTTGTCAATCAGGATGTGTTGTGCCCCACTAATCGAAGCCAGTTCTCTCGTTCGGGAAACGTAATCAGCATGAATATGAGTATCGGTGACATACTTAATGAACCAACCGTTCTCTTTTGCGAGTTGCTGGTAAACTTCCGGGTCAAGGGCTGCATCCACCACTAGCGCTTCATTCTTTGATGCAATTATGTAAGAGAGGACTCCTTTTGCCGGTCTTCGTAACTGAATGATTTTAAGACCTGATGGAAAATTTATTTCTGCTTTATTCCAGGCATAATTCCAGGCCTTCATTCCACCGTCAAGCGAGTAGGCTTTAATTCCTTTATTGCGCAATACTTCGGCGGCAATCATGCTTGTTCTTCCGGCAGCACATACAGTTATTACGGGAACATTGTTTGGAATACTAACTTCATCCAATATGTTGTTGTCACCGCTATTCAATCCTTTATAGGCATCAACATATGTGCTTTCCGCTATCCGCCATTCTTCGCGTTGATCGGTTGGCCTTACATCAAGGATAAAGACGTCTTGTTGTCCATTCAGCATGTCCTGAAGTGCTTTCACTGAAATTTTCTTATCATCCATGAGTTGCTGATTTAGTTTATACCTACTGGCAGGTCCATCAGTGACCAGTCGGGAAACCCTTCCTCCAACCGTGTTGCCTTGTACCCGGCTTTACTTAACAAGGCCACTGCTTCATCGGCATAAACACAGAATGGTCCACGGCAATAGGCTATAATCTCGGCTCGTTTTGGCAGTTCGTTCAATCGTTCTTTTAATTCATCAATAGGCATTGAAATCGCGTTGGCGATATGACCTTTATTGAATTCTGTTTCCGGCCGGACATCAAGGATGGTAACTTTGCCAGACTCCAATTTCTTAAGAAGCCCGTCAATGGTAACCGATTCAAATTTGAATTTGGATTGCCTGAAATCTTTGACAAGTTTTTCGATCGTAGCAATCCGCTCTACACCCAACTCCCGTAAAGCTTTCCACGCCTTGAAAACATTGGTGTTGGCCAACCTGTAATAGATAAAATTACCCTGGCGACTGCTCTCAACGAGCTGAGCAACTTTCAGCACTTGCAAATGTTGCGAAGCGTTGGCTATGGCCAGGCTGGTTTGTTCTGCGATCTGTTCAACCGAAAATTCTCCCTGGGCAAGGAGTTCAATGATTTCAAGCCGGTGAGGATTGGCCATCGACTTGGTGATCTTGGCTAGTTCGGTATACACTCGGTCCTTAAATTCCCGTTTGTCCATAATGCTGCTGTTTCGGTAAGTGACGCTCTCTTCTTGGTTCTAATTGTGATTCCATTATTTTATAGTTTTCACCTCAACCGGTATTAAAAAATCAATGACTTTTGGAAAAAGACAACTCTTGGAATCACATGCCTGGTACCGAAGTTTTGCTCCCAAATTGCATTTCCCTGTTGGCGCTTTTGCAACGGGACTAATAAATAATTTGATTAGAAATTTCCCATCATACACATTTAGAAAACTGTCGGTGCCTTCTAACTTGAACTGTTTGCCTGGAGGAAATTCCTGCTTATTGATAATTATGTTTTTATTATCACTCACTTCAAGCGTAGTCGGGATAAGGGATTCATCATTCACCCCATTGGCCTGGATATGGTATCCATCCTTTACTTCAACCGATATCGGAATCATAGCACTGACTCCAACATGAATAATAGACTCGGTAACGTTTATGGTTACAATAGCCGGAGTGCCCGATAACAGGTAAGCAAATGATATACTCAGCAACCGACTAATCATTGTTCATCGTGTTTAAGGGATGCTCAATAATTCGTCCAGTTTTTGCTTTACTTTCGTCAGCTTCGCGTCAAAAGTGGTTGTGTTGAGCAATGAATAAAAGCGGATCTTTCCTTCCTTATCAATAATAAGATTAGAGGCCAAAGGGACTTCATCCCTTGCCAGATCGGGCTGCACACCTTCAGGCGCATACTTGGCTGACACCGTACCGTCTTCATCCAAAAGTATTGGAAAGGAAAAATTGAACTTCTGCAATGATTTTGTCACCAGATCCTTGCCTTCTTTAACATCAATAATGAATACCACCACGTCCTTTTGCACGTAGGTTTTGTAAAGCTGTTCCAGGTGAGGCGCTTCGGCATTGCAAAAGGGGCACCAGGTGGCTGCGAAATGGATCACCACATACTTGCCCCGGAATTGTTCAAGAGAATAAGTTTTACCGTCAAGTGCTGCAAGTTTAAAGGAGGGTGCGGTCTGTCCAATCATTGGCTGCTCGCTTTGAGCATTTAAGACGGTTGATGAGAAGAGGACCGTCAGAGGTATAATGAATTTTAAGATTGTTTTCATACCGCTTATTTTTGGTTAATTAAGTTTCACCGATGTTGATAAATTGAATTATTGTTTTTCAGCGATTAGGGAAACACTTTTCACACCATAATCTTTCGCAGCGCCTTTTGCGGATTTGGAGATGAAACTGTAGGCATCGTTTGTTTTCACATAGAGAACTTTCATGCCGGCTTGCTCAATGGCATTTCTGTAATCATCTTGCTGGCTGGCACCACCAATGCAGGCTGCCCATAACGTTGAATTGCAAACTACATTTTCAGGTAATTGTTTTTCGGTAACAATATCCGCAATCACCATTCTTCCCGCAGGCTTCAGTACACGGGCTACCTCGGCAAAGACTTTTTGTTTGTCAGCAGAAAGATTGATAACACCATTACTGATAACCGCATCGAAACTTGAATCGGAAAAAGGAAGTTTCTCAATATAACTTTTGTGGAAGGAGACATTCTCCAACCTATTTTCTTTTCTCAACCGTTCGGATTTTTCAAGTTGCTCATCTGTCATATCCACACCCGATACATGCCCCGTGTTTCCGACTTTAAATGAGGCAACAAAAGCATCCATGCCAGAACCACTTCCGAGATCGAGGACCTGTTCTCCTTCTTTCAGTTTAGCTATGTCAAAGTAGTATCCTACTCCCGCAAATGATTCGATGGCGGCAGATGGAATTCGGTCAAGATCGTTTATTTCATATCCTAACTTTTCGGCAAGTCCGCGTCCCATTTCGAAATGGTATTCCCCTTTGGGGTTAAGGGCAACATCGCTGTACATTGCTTTCACTTTTTCCTCCAATTCGGCCGTGTCAACTTTTTTGGTGATAGTGGTTTCCATTTTTTTTGTCGTCAGTGGTTATAGTGCTGACTCCGCACTTTTATAGGCTCCATCTCTAAATTCTCCCTGTTAAGGCATTTATATTCCCGTTCGCTATTACAAACCTAAATAATTAATTCAATAATTCAATGTAATTATTGAATAGATTAATAATGAGCCAAAATCCCTATCTTTTGGCATATTTTAGAATAAAATGATTTCACTAAACCAGATCAACAACTATGTTCAGGCTAAGCAAGACAAACAGAAGAGTTTTTATAAAAGACCTTGCCTTACTGGCAAGCGCCGGTTTTGTTCCTGATTTTGCTTCCGCCAAAGCCGATGGCTCGAAAATGAAACTTGGACTGGTCACCTATCAATGGGGCAGGGACTGGGATATTCCCTCGCTCATAAAAAATTGTTCATCTGCTAAAATCCATGGTGTGGAGTTGCGCACCGAACACTCCCATGGTGTGGAACCTTCAATCCCGGAAGGACGTCGAAAAGAAGTGAGAAAAATATTTAATGACAGTCCTGTGAAAATTGTGGGGCTTGGCACCAATCAGCAGTATGACTTCATTGAACCGGAAAAGCTGAAGAAGTCCATCGAGCAGACGAAAGAATTTATCAAACTCGGGGCAGACATCGGCGGAAGCGGTGTAAAGGTAAAGCCCAATGCATTCCACCCGGAGGTTTCGCATGAGAAAACCATAGAACAAATTGGCAAGGCCCTCCAGGAAGTAGGAAAGTTCGCGGCCGACTTTGGACAGAAAATAAGGCTTGAAGTGCATGGCAATGAAACCCAGGAACTTCCCAACATCAAGGCCATCATGGATGCGACGAATCATCCCAACGTCTATGTCTGCTGGAATTGTAATGATGAGGACCTGCTTGGCGAAGGACTGGAAAAAAATTTTAACCTGGTGAAAAACAAGCTCGGAGACACCGTGCATGTGCGCGAACTTAACATTGGTGCATACCCCTATCAGCAACTGATGGACTTGTTTGTAAAAATGGATTACGCGGGCTGGATCCTTTTAGAATGTCGCACGGAGCCCGCGGACAGGGTAAAGGCTTTGGTAGAACAGCATGATGTTTTCGACAGCATGATAAAACAGGGGTAAGAAAAAACGTTGATACATACGGCGTGGTGGGTGTTGGGGGGGCATGCTAAAACCTCACGGATGTCAGGGCTTTGGATGTGTGCCGGCAAGTGCGGCACTGACTTGGTACGGTTTTTGGAGTTAGCGTTCCTCTGTTGCCTCAGAGCGACAACCGCTACAGATATAATTCCAAGAACTTAATCGCATTTTTCTTATCCTGAAAGTTAGCATCAATACTGTCGCCCGTGTTGTATCTTATTATTATTTCATATTTGACAAAAGCTATGCTTGATTTTTTCTCCGAATGCTCCTTGAGATAATCAATAGCTTCATTAACTGAAGCAATAATTGCTTCCTCTCCGTAAAGAGGAATAATAATAATTCTATCAATGAATCGTGATACTGCGTATTTAAGCAATTCGAAAAACTTAGAAACTTCCACTTGATTGATTTTAAGAAGCTCCTTTGCTAATTCACTCTTGGTCTTCAATAAATCCCATGATTTCAATCTTCCAGCATAATCACTCTCCGCAGTTTCATCATTTGTCAGGACATTAATGCCATACTTTGCAAACGCCTTTACAATTAAGTCGGTAGGAAAATATAGAACGGCAAAGTTATCCGATTCCAGCTGCTTCAAAGATGGCTTAGTAAAATCGCCAGCCAGAATGGCACCTTTGAACGTTGTTGAGGACTTGTATTTTTCGGCGATGGGATTTATTGCTCCTGCAATCTCTTGCACTTTATTTTTGGAGTGACGTGATCCTCGACGCCAAGCAGATTCAATAAATGCAACAGGAGTTCCAATAACGCTTTCATTACCCCCTCTTTCAAGCACAAAATCTAAGTCGTGTTTGTTGCCGTTAATATCTAACCATGTAACTTTCTTTCCCTTCCGTGCTGTTCTTTCGCCTTTCCTATCAAGATAAAGCTTGTTTGTTCGCGCAAACTTTTCAAGATGTGGATAGATGGCTAACTCTAAGACATCGCCAATTATTTGACCGAATTTATGCGATAGTGATTCTGCCATATTTACCCCTTAATCCAAAGTCGACCTTCATGTAAAGGAACTCTATGTTTTCTATTTTTCCATTTTACGTTTCTGTCACGCAGTTTTTCAAATTTGTAGCTATCGAAGCCTGCAGAGACAGCCAATTCGCCAAGCCATTTGTCCACTGGAACATAAATACCATAAGGTGCAGAATCACCAATTACAAAGCACATTAAACAGTTTTCGCTTGTTACTTTGCGAAGCGAATGAAACACTTCTACAAGGTCTGTAAAGTATGCCGCAATCATAAAATGGTAATTCTTCTTGCCTCCATGCTTCAATCTTTCAACTTTTAATGTTTCGTAAATTTGAACAAGTTCTGAATGAATTGGCTTAAGCTTTGGATTGGAAAGAATTCCATCAATTTCGTCGCCAAGTTTGGATACGTGTTGCGTACATGCTCTTACAAGATTTTTCCTAACATTGTCCTGCAAATCTGCCCAGCCATTGATGTCTCCCCAAAAGGTCATTTCAAGTCTAGTAGCGTCTGCATAGTCATAGTTATTTGCGTATGGGGGGGAGGTAATAACTAAATCACCCCAACCACTTGGAATCGATTTAATTTCTCTTGCATCTTCATTGAAGATTTTAGCCTCGGATACAATCTTAATCTTGCTTTGCATTCGTTTCATGTCTGTATACATATCATGGACCTTTGATTCAAAAGCAAAGAATGGATCAACGACTTTTGCTTTTGTTTTAGTAGGTTGAATATATTGCCACTGAGCAGTTCCGACAGGTGAAGTAATCCGTAAAATTGATGTAATAATAAACCAATTGAAATCTTTGATCTCCTCCTTTTGATCTGCTTCGAACCACGTTTGCTTGAGGGCTTCTAATTTTTGTATTACCTCAAGTGGGTAACAACTGGCAATCAATTTCGGAAATTCTGTTTTTGTAATTTTTTTTCGCTTCGCTAAAGTCAGAAAGTTTAGAGTGAATTCCTTGAATTTGTCCGCAGGATAATTCCATGAAAGTTTTGCTCTAGCAATTCGATAAATATATGGGTGAGCTTCAACACCGATAGATTCAACGTTCTCAAATTCGCTTTCAAGTAGGACTGTTCCAGAGCCAGCAAAGGGGTCAATAACTCTTTTTCTTCCTTTTGCTTTCTCCTCATGAATGAGTTGGTTGGCCCAAACTGCTGAAAAGCCTGCGGTGTATCTATACCACTTGTGAACCGGTAGGCTCATATTCCCAGCGAAGGTTGCTGAGTAGTCTTGTTCGGTCTTTAATTCTTCAGGAAATAATTCTAATTCTTGGTTCTTCGCTGCGTAGCTCATATTTTCAAAAGTAGGCAAAATAAATGTCGATTTTTGATCCGTGATCACTCAATTAACCAGACAATGTCCACAAGTCATTGGAAAAGATTGATTCTTTTGTTTGCATTGACTTCGCGTTGGTTTGCATGGCAAGCAAATGTACCAATGTTCGAAGCAAAGAATCTGAACGAGTGGCATTGGGTATTACTCATTAAAGTGATCGTTTGTGCGACCTTTTGTACATCACATGCCGTCGAATCCACAGATTGCCAGAGTCAAGGAAGTTTAAGGATTTCTACTGGTGTAGTACCAGCCGACTGCCCACCATCTTATAGACTTTCCCATCCGGTTTGGTGGTAATATAGAGTTCTCCCTCACTATCCCTCCCGAAACGTTCATCGACTTTATCAACTCCGCAGAGATCTTTCAATGTTTTGATTGAACCGTTAATTGAAACCCGCCATTCCTTAATTTGTGCGGCGCCTCCAGCTTTCAAATCTTTCATTTCTACATAGAACAGTCTGCCCCGGACAATATCTCCAAATAAAAATTTCCCTTTCAATTTCGGCAAGCCGCTTCCCCAGTATTCAAGCCCCCCGGCAATTGCGTCACCTTCATCATGGTCGTACTGTGCGACCGGATAGTTGATGTGATACTTTTTATCATCCGGAGGGAGCCGGTATATATTGCGCATGTTCTGTGATGGATCGATGACGAAACTGCCTTCACGTATTGGCCAGCCACAATCACTCCCCGGCTTTATTATGTATAAGGACTCAACATTATGATGCCCCACGTTTGAAACCAACAATTGACCTGCACGGCTCCAGGTAATCCGGTGGGGGTTTCTGAACCCATAGGCAAAAATTTCGGTGAGAACTTTTGGATTGCCGCTGTTCAAAAAGGGATTACCCGCAGGAATTCCATAGTGTCCATTGGGTGCGTTATTTCCGCGAGGGTCTATCCGGAGGACGGTACCCCAGATTTTTTCCGTGCTATGGCAAAGAAATTGGTAACCGTTTTCCGCACTTCCCCCATCGCCGATACCGATATAAAGTAATCCGTAATCTTCATCCCCTTTTACCGAAATCGGGTTGAAGGTAATCTCTTGGACTCCATGTATCGGACTCATCATATTAACACGGAAAAGTTCACGGCTTTCGCCGGAAAATGGAATTCCCCCTGGTTGGTTTGTCTTCCATTCTGACAATACCCATTGCAAGGTCACTTTTATAGAATCCGGATAATCAAAATCAGCCTTGCCGGAGCCGGGTGATTCCGTATGCGTTGTATATAAAAGTCCGTTTTTTGCGAATTCCGGATGGAAAGCAAAACTTCCAAAACCAGTCGCGAGTCCTGGCTTATGAATGAAGTGGGGCTTCAATTTCCCCATGTCCATATAGATTTCCGGCTGACTCCCTTTTAAATGATATAGTTTACCTCTTAGGTCCACAATAAATAATTCTTTGGTTTTCGGCTGCACCTCGATCTTGGTGATCCTGGTTAACGGATTCGTTTCACCGGAAGGGGGGATTTGGGTAAACAGTTCGAGATCGACCACCAGGTCTGACATAGGTATTGGCTCGGGAATTGGATTCTTCAATGCTTTCGGATCAAGCCATTGTTTTCTTGGATCAGCCAATTTTTTGGTATCCAAATAAGCAAGAATAGAATTGAGTTCCTCTTCGGAATAACTTGCAAAAGAGGGCATCACTGTATGATATTTTTCTAAAAGCCCCTGGGCCCGGTCGTCTCCTGATTCAATAATTGCTTTTGCGTCTTTGATAAAAGCTTTGATCCAATCAGGGGAAACTTTTTTTGTCAATCCCCCCAAGGATGGTCCGATACCATCTTCTTTAAAATTATGACACGCCCCGCAGTTTTGAGAAAAAATGATTTGTCCGGCGGCAATGGAAACCGAGTCCGCTGGAATCGAATCTTTTTCAGAAATTTTACGTGAAGTACAGGCATTGAGATGCAGGAGAAACAATGCACAACTCAAAAAAGTAAGACTGCTCTTCATGGTGGATAATATTAAATTATTCTTTAACTCTTTTCCAACAACAATCAACGGATTTATTTAAGCTGTTCCAAGGCCTTTGCTACATCTTCTACAGGCAACTTACAGACTTTATTCCGGCAGACATAGATGATTGTCCTTCCCTTCACGAGCTTGCTTTTAAGTAAGGGAAGATTCTCCGTGTTACCACCCATGAATATGGAGGTTGGCAGATAGTGCTGCTGCAGTTTTCTGCTCATCTCTATTGCGCCTTCGCCCATGACGGCCACTTCCGAGGGTTGATAGACAATCATTCCTGCCAGACTTGCCCAGTGAGCATAATATGGCCCATTCCCGGCGAGATCTGGTGCAACCTGGTTTAACATGGACTTGCTCATCGCCCGGTAGGAATCCTGATCATAATATTCTCCGAGGCGGAACAGCACTTCTGCTATAATTGAATTAGAAGAAGGAATCACATGATCCGTCAGTTCCATTTTTCTTGCAATCAGGTATTCAGATTCATCAGAAGTATAGTAGAACAGGCCGCTTTGACGGTCTCGAAAATGATTGACTGCGTATTCGGTAATTGTACGGGCCTCTTCAAGCCAATGAATGTCAAATGTGGCTTCGTAAAGGTGAATGTATGCTTTTGCAAGAAGGGCGTAATCATCCAGGAAAGCATCTATGGAGGTCTTGCCTTCCATATAGTTTCGCCATAACCGGCCCTTGTCGCGGATCATTTCATTTTCCAGGAAAGAGGCATTCTTCAAGGCTATTTCCAGGTAGGCGGGATGACCCGTGGCAAAGTAAGCGTCCACGTAGCCATTGAGCATCAATGCGTTCCAGCTGGTGAGTATTTTATTATCGAGCGAAGGGTGAACGCGCTTATTTCGTTCTGATAAAATTGTCTTCCGTGCTTCCCTGAGTATCTTTTTCCATGCGTCAGTTGCCATGGAGTGTTTGCGGGCAAAGTCATCGTCGGTATTTTTCCGATAAAGAATATTTTTTTGATTTTCCCAATTGCCTGAATCGCTTATATTATAATAATCAATAATCAGATCAGCGGTCTTACGATCCAGAAGACTTTCGATTTCAGATTTTGTCCACACGTAGAACTTCCCTTCTTCGCCTTCGCTGTCGGCATTCAGCGAAGAATAAAACCCTCCTTCCGGACTTGTCATTTCCCGCTCAATGAAATCCAGCGTCTCATGGATAACTTCAGCGTACACGGAGTTTCCGGTATGCTGATAAGCATGAGCGTATAAGCTTACGAGTTGACCATTGTCATAAACCATTTTTTCAAAATGAGGGACCTTCCAGATTGAATCGGTCGAATAACGGGCAAAGCCTCCGCCCAACTGGTCATAGAGTCCGCCTTTAGCCATTTCATCCAATGTGGCAACAACAACTTCCATTGCTTTTCTATTTCCAGTGAGATGATAATCCTGCAGGACAAATTCCCAAATAGCTGGCATAGGAAATTTGGGGAAACCTGTAAGGCCACCCGATGTGAAGTCGAAGGATGATTGCCATTTGCTAAAAATATCGAGATAGGCTTTTTGATCATAACTTTTTTGAATGTCCTCCGTGATAGTAATCACTTCATAATTCTGAATGCCCTTGGTAAGCGCTTCGGCCTGCCTGACTACGTTGTCACTATCCTTTTTATAGGCATTCAATATTTGCTGAAGTACTTTTACCCATTGTTCTTTCGGGAAATAGGTAGCCACATAAAATGGTTTTCCATCAGGCAAGGCAAACGCGTTCAAAGGCCATCCTCCGTTGCCCGAAATTAATTGAGCAGCATTCATGTAGATCTGGTCAATGTCAGGACGCTCCTCTCTGTCAACTTTGATCGAAACAAAATTTTCATTCATGATCCGGGCCACCGATGTATCCATAAAGGATTCTTTCTCCATCACATGGCACCAGTGACAGGAAGCATACCCAACACTGATAATCAATGGCTTCTGTTCATTTTTTGCTTTCTCCAGGGCCTCTGTGCCCCACTCATACCAATCAACTGGATTATCAGAATGCTCTTTCAAGTAGGGGCTGTTGGCGCTGGCCAGGCGGTTAAGATGCGTTTCGTCTTCATTGGCTCCCCGTTGAGTACCACATTTTGTGAACATAAATGCAAGCAAGCAGAGGCCTATCGGTTGAATGATTTGTTTCGTCGACAAGTGCACTTTTGAATTTGGTTTCCTGGAGCCAGTACAGATGAAATTACTTATTCAATGCTATTGCTGGCATTGTTGCCGGACTGTTCACACTGAAAATCCGTAGTTTTTCATTGTTAACACTCACCAGAACAGACCACGTATCTTTTATTTTGATCAGTTGAACATCCTTCACGTTGTAAGGCACAAAAAATCCGCTTTCAAATGGCTTCAGACACTTAAACTTTATGCCGCCGGTCCCTTTCATAAAAAGACCGGGTGAAGCATCGGCAGGAGTAGTCTCTACTTCCACATCGAATTTATTTCCTGCCAGTAAAATATCCTTCTTTCCATCATTATCGAAATCCTGAACAATGATCCCGTTTACCGTCGATAGTTGGGCTTCCGTTGGCAGCTTTTTGATGATGAACTTCCCATTCTCATTGATCAGCATCACACTTGAAAAAAGATGGGCCTTGTAGTGTATCGCAGTCTCAATGTCTTTGCCTAATATGGTTGGCAAATCTGAGGTAGCAAAGGAAAGGTAGGTGGGAAATTTCTCCGCTATCACCGGCATTTGCTGGGAAGTACACTCCTTGCCACGGATTGGCACCAGGAAGCTGTCACGGTAGTACCTGGCAAGGAAAATATCATTCGTGCCGTTCCTATCGAAATCTTTGGCAAAGACCTGAAACGGTTTTTCCCTAGTCGCCTTAAATTTGTAGTTCTCACCCAGGTTGCCGATGATCAGATCCTGATCTCCATCGCCATCCAAGTCATCTGCTATTACTTTATTCCACCAGCCCTCAGTATTTTCCAATCCGTATTCCCCCGATACATTGATCATCTTACCCTGGCGGTATTCATAAATCGTAATAGGCATCCATTCTCCCACAATCACCAGCTCGGATTTCTTATCCCCGTTAAGATCAACCCAGACAGATGAATTCACCATGCCCACTTCTGTCAGGCCAGGGGCCATAGCTTCCGTTTTATCTGTGAATTTCCCCTTCTCATTCATTAATAAGTAGCTCTTGGGTGCTTTTGGGTAAGCTCCCGAGACTACCTGGCCACCTCTGAAAAGGTCCAGGTCACCGTCCCCATCGATGTCGTAGGGAGCGATGCATGAGCCGCTGCTCAGGGTGTTTGGGAGGTTTGTCTTTGAAAAGTTTCCCTTGCCATCATTCAGGTACAGCCTGTCCTGATAAAATTTAGAGGCCTCTGGGAACTCGCTTCCGCCGCTGACCACATAGAGATCTGAATCTCCATCGGCGTCGGCATCAAATAGGAGGGCCCCCATATCTTCATAAGCTTTGTCTTTTTCAAATTCTGAAGTTGTTTGCTTAAGAAGCTTTCCATTTTTTTGCAAATAGATATTACCGGCCTGGCCGGCAGCGCCGCCAATATAAAAATCATCAGCACCATCCCTATTGATGTCACCTATTGACAGGAAGGGTCCCGAGCGTGAAAACATGTGGGGCAGCAAGATCTGGTCCTTGTATTCATTCACTTCATTTTCGTGATGGATGAATTCACTGTTTAACAAATCAACCGTCGATTCATAAAACCGGGTTTGTATAGATTTCTTTCGCTTGTTTTTTACAGCCTGATCATAGCTGACCTCCACCATTTGGTTAGCCTGATTTTTTCCCAAATGGTTCTCACGGCCATCGGGCCATACTATTTTGATACTGTCAACGCTTGAAATTTTCCCAAGTCCGAAATGAACGATAGGCTCATTGGATGAAAGATAACCCCGCACAACCTTATTTTCGAAATATTGGATTTCGTCATTGTAAAACAGTGTTACTTTGGCGCCAATGCCATTGGCATTGGCCAGTGGTCCGAGAAGTTTAATTTTCAGGAAATTATTACGGCTGGAAGACGTGTTTTCGTAAATGAATGCCTCGTCATCGAGGTTGTTTACCACAAGTTCAAGATCTCCGTCATTGTCCAGGTCGCCGACGGCGGCCCCGTTCGAGAAGCTTGTTTCAAAGAATCCCCATTCAAAACCGGCATTTTCAAATTGCAGATCACCTTTATTCTTAAAAATATAATTCTTCACCTTAATGGGCTCATACACATTGATGAAGTCCTTAAAACCTTTCTCCAACATTTCGTTTGGAGATTGATATTTATGCCTGTTTTTTTCGACAAAGACAGCCAGCTTCTGTTTAGCATCTCCATCAAAGACATCGCGCCTGTAACCATTGGCAACAAAAATGTCGCGCTTGCCGTCATTGTCAAAGTCGGACAGGAGGCAAGACCAACTCCACTCAGTTTTTGCTACACCTGATAATTGGGAAATCTCGCTGAAGAAGAGATTCCCCTGGTTTAAATGCAGAGCGTTGTGCATGTATTGTTTATGCATCCCGCTGTTTACAATCGCATTGAATCCTGGTACGTCCATGGACGGCATCGATACTTTCGATCTCGTATAATCTTCAGGTAACATTTCGCTTACCATAATATCCTCCAGGCCATCATTATTAATGTCGGCAATGTCGGTGCCCATGGAGTACATCGAAATATGGTTGGTGGCCTTCTTGATTTGCTCCTTGAAAGTGCCATTCTTCTGGTTGATGTACATATAGTCACCTTCGGCAAAATCATTGGCAACAAAAATATCCGTGTATCCATCGTTGTTCAGGTCTGATGTAACCACACTCAGAGCGTAACCAAAATTGTTTACAATACCTGCTTTCAAGCCTATATCACGGAATTTTCCTTGCTCATTGATATACAACTTGTCTCTGCTACTGGCCGGTGAGAGTTTTTTTTGCCGCACCATTTCAGTTAGCGGAAGGTCGAAGGAATCGGGCCGGTTCGTGATGTAGACGTCAAGGTCATTGTCGTTATCCATATCAAAGAAAGAAGCATGAATTGAGTATCCGGACTCATCCAGTCCAAACTCCCTGGCCTGCTCCTTAAAGGTGAGGTCGCCTTGATTGATATACAAAATATTCTTTCGCTGGGCTTCCGTCTCATGCCAGCCACCTTTACAGACGTAAATATCCATCCATCCATCCTGGTTCACATCAACCATGGTCACGCCATTGTTCCATCTGCCATTCCCCTCCACACCCGCTGACCTGGAAATGTCTTTAAACTTCAGGTTTCCTTCATTAAGGTATAATTTGTTGGGCACTTCATTGCCGGTAAAATAGATATCCGCGAGTCCGTCATTATTAATATCTCCAATGCCGACCCCTCCACCATTGTATACATAAGCAAAAAAATCAAAGTAATTATTGATATTTTCATCCACCGTATTTTTGAAAGTAACGCCACTGAGTTTTGAATCTACCCGTTTGAATACAGGAGTCACGGTCGAAATCGGGGTCTGTCTTATTTCATTTCCCTCTTTCTTCTGATTGCATCCGAACAGAACAAACAAAGTCAGGGTCACTACGAGCACTAAGGAGGCACCACGGGCACTAAGAATTGCGTTGTGAACTTTGTGATTTCTTTGGGGGCTTAGTGACCTGTATTTACTATTGGTCTTTCTCATCTCGCTCTTTGTTGTTAAAACTTAATTCAATTGATGCAGCCTAGCGTCCCGTGTGTTCCCGGTATTTTTCCCATGCCGCCCGCGCTACTTTTCGCCCGAGCGCCAGGCTTTCAACATTATCAGCTTGGATGTGATAGCCTCCCAGCACGCGCGACAGACCGGCCATGTCGGCTGTTTTTGTAAATGTTGGGAAACTTAAATCAACGGTATCACTGATATTGTCTGGCTCGGTCAGTACACCCGGGACAAGCTTGACTTCCAGACCAAAGTTATCACTTCCGGTGAAGAATCGAAGGGCCTCCGAACGAGCTCCGCTGACACAACTATGCCCGGAAACGTAGCTTGGAAATGGCGGGCATAAAAATGTCTCAGGGGAATAGGGGCGCCAGTCTTTTCCTTTCATCTGCACCATTCCCTTTTTTGGTCCACCCCATGCCTTGATCGGCTGCTCCTTGTAATAATCATGGATCAGCGAATAAGGTCGTGCATAATCATAATACATCTTGGCGTCCCAGGCTGCGATAAAAGCATCCATGGCAGTAGTCTCGCCAAGAAAATACATTCTTACGTCTTCATAGCGCAGGGTTTGCCATAAACAAGGAGGCCGGAGAAAACTCTCCGGCCCGGCCTTTTTTTTAAACAAAAACTAGCCTGTTAATTACATGCTGGGCCTCCCGGGTAGCCGCAGTTTTGAGTAAAGCTACCAGCGGGTAATGTCCTGTCGAGTTGAGTTAGAGGGTACGGCCTGCGAACGTGATAATCCTGAATGTACGCAGTCGCTGAAGGATTATACGTCTTAACCCTTGAGACCAGGGTCCCCGTTCTGACAAGGTCAAACCATCTGCATTGTTCCGCATCCAGTTCCTTAGCCCTCTCATCCAGGATGAATTTGAGGGTTACCTGGGCTGGGGTTATCTGCATGGCAGCAACCTGGCCGGGCTTGGCCGCCCGCGTTCTTACCACATTGATATCAGCAGCAGCACCCCCCGTGTTTCCTTGTTGAAAGCGCGCTTCAGCCCTTAGCAAATACGTATCAGCCAAGCGGAAGACAAACCAATCGCGTGATCCTTCCATCCATTGAATCGTAGGCCGCCTTGGATCAAGAAACTTGATGATATGGGCAAACTGGAATTCATCATAATTTGTTGAGGTACTCGGTGGTCCATTGACGGGATTGGGGGTCCGGGTAAATACTTTATATCTCGCTTGTTTTATTTTTAGGAAATTATTAGCAATCCACTTCGCTTCATTTCCAGGGCCAGGAATATAGAGTGCAGTGTCACCCGCCGTAAACTTTTGCTGACCTACATCGCCATTGGTAATAGGAATTTGACCTAGCTTTACTGCCCCGTCAGCCAAATTTTGAGCGGTCCATTTCGGATAGTTATTAGGATTAGGAGGAGCATTATTGGCAAGCCAGGCATGCTTGTAGGTGAGGTCATACCGGTTGTCAATGGCACGGTCCACGGCCCACAAGTCAAGCAGGTAATTGGTTGGCCTGAAACGTTTAAAAGGTCTGCCATTCGCAATGTCCCTTTGCATTCCAGGGCTTTTGTCATATTCAAGCAAGAAATACAAGTGTCCCCGATTTCCCTCACCTGGAGCGACACCATCGCCGCCACTATTCAGAAGAACATTGGTAGAATTTTGCACAGCGAAAATAATCTCCTTGTTTTTTTGATTGTCCTGGTTCCACAAACTGGCCATATCAGCAGTAAGGGTATAACCATAGTTAGTAATAACATTGCCCAAGTAGGTTTCAGCCTTGGAAAAGTCATCCGATTTCGCAAATGCTGTCCAACCACGGGTTAACAAAGCAAGGCCCAACGCATGTTCTGCGGCCCCTTTATTGGCCCGTCCATAGTCGGATTGCGCGTTTGGCAAATTAGCCACCGCAAATTCAAGGTCTGGCACAATCCCTTTTTCATAAACATCTGCCTGGGTGGATTTGGGGGCTTCCACCACCACACCAATGGTTTCTGTCAAGGGCATGGGGATGTCGCCCCACTGACGTACCAGGTAAAACAGATAATGCGCACGTAAAAAGCGGGCTTCAGCGATCTTGATTGTCTTTTGTGCATCGGTCAAGGCTGGGTCTTTGACCAGGGGAGCCCTGCCAATGACTGCGTTCGCCTGGTTAATACCCTGATAACAATATCCCCACGTTTGCCCTAATATATCAACGTCCGATCTCATTCCAGCGTCGTAGTAATTAAAACTCTTGTAGCCGCCGTCAGCAGCATTAGTGTAGGTGTCTGTTCCAAAAACAGTGAGTGAATACGCTCTCTCATTACTATACAAGTATTTTAGATAAAAATAAGTAGCATCCAACCCATCATCGAAACCTGCCGCTGTCGTGTAATAGCTCGCGGCAGAGACATCAGATACAAGTTTCTCCTCGAGGTATTTATCGCATGACTGGATATTAAGAGCCAACAGAACCACTAACATCAATATTGATTTTGTTTTCATATGCTTTGCGCTTAAAAAGTTATGTTAACACCACCCAAAAACACCTTGTTGGAAGGCACCGTGCCCGCACCATTCGTAGATCCATTAGGCGACGACGGAGGTGCGACTTCCGGATCGAAGAGTTTATAATTGGTCCATGCAAAGAGGTTATTTCCGGAAACGTAAACTCTAAAGTTGCTGACCCCTAGCTTGCTGAGTACGCCTGCCGGGAAGGTATATCCCAGCGTGATTGTTCTTAGTTTAACAAAACCTCCATCGGTGTAGCGCAGTACACTACTGTACGCTGCAAATTCCTGAGCTTTGTTTGGTTTCGGATAATCATTGGATGGATTGTCAATGGTCCAATAATTAACATTCAGGTTATTATAGCGTCCTTGCATAGTTGCCTGATCAGCACTGAAGCGACTGTCAAGCATGTATCCAAGACGATAATAAAGCATGAATGAGAAGTCAAATCCTTTGTAGGCGAACCTGTTATTTAACCCACCGTAGGCAGAAGGAATATCGCTTCCGAGCACAACCCGGTCAGCCGGTGTAATTTTAAGGTCTCCATTAACGTCCTTCAGCTTGATTTCACCGGGATAGGCACCCATCAATAATGTGGCGTCACCCGCTTCGGTTTTTTGCCAGATACCAATTTTTTGATAATCAAAGAATACGCGGATGGGTTTTCCTATGAACCACGCATTACCCGTATCATTTGTTTTGTTACCATTGGCATCTCTTTGGGCAAGGTCAACTATCTCTTCTTGGTAATGTGCTATATTGAAATCAGCATCCCATTTGAAACCGCCGGGCGTATTAAGGATGTTTCCACTCAGTGTCAACTCAAAACCCTGCGTGCGTGTGGCACCGATATTTGCTAAAACTGAATTGTATCCTGTGGTGGCAGGAATATTTCTGTTCAATAACAAATCTGTTGTGTTGGTTTGATAGACATCAAACGTACCGCTCAACCTGCCACTGAATAATGAGAAATCAAGTCCGACATCCACGGTAGCTGATTTTTCCCATCCGAGGTTTGGATTGGATATTGCTCCAAGTGCGAAGCCCGCAGCATTTGCTTCATCCCATGAGTAGAGAGATTTCGAAAGAACACCCTGCGTCTTATAGGGGTCGATAGATGTATTGCCAACCACACCGTAAGATGCTCTCAGCTTTAAATCAGTTATCACCTTGATGTTTGACATGAAGGCCTCATCTTTAATTCTCCATCCTGCGGATATTCCAGGGAAAGTAGTCCATTTTTTGTCTGGGGCGAGACGGGAAGATCCATCGGTCCGCAATGTTGCCTGCAACATGTACTTTCCTTTGAATGTATAATTTATGCGACCCATAAATGAAGCAAGGGCCCAGGCCTCATACCGGCTTCTTACTGCGCTCACGGTCGATGCCGTTGTTAAGTTGTACCACAATTGAGCTTCATAAGGAAGCCCGGCCGCCGCTGTGTAGTGGTTATTGTAATTGTTTCCCTGGATACTTTGAAGGGCCGTGACCATGAAATTATGCTGACCGATTACCTTGTTGTACGTGAGGAGATTTTCTACCGTATAACCCTGGTTTGATTGGTTTTGATAAGTTGCTGCTGGATCTCCATTCTTCTGAATGTTGGTATATCTGCCATTGAAAATACCGCGGTCAGTATATCGCAAGTCAATACCGCCGAGCAGTTTATACTTTAGACCCGGGATGATTTCGGCTTCAATATAAGCAGACGCGAACACCCGGTTAACAGTTTCCTGATCGACTTTTTTTCCCGGGACAAGTTCACTCAACGGGTTTGAACGGATCGCATCCCCAATCGGCAAGAAGATAATATTGCCGGTGGCATCATAGGGTAAACCGAGAGGTGTCTGATTGACCGCTTCGGACATGACTGCATTTGAGCCATTGTTCTGAATAGAATGGGTAAACTGGTTGGACATTCCAACCTTGATGCGCTTACTGATCTGATGGTCAACGTTGATCCGCGCCGTCACTTTTTCGAAATCCATCCCGGAGATGGTACCGCCTTGTTTAAAATAACCCAGGGACATATTGAACTGAGTCTTTTCATCTCCACCATTTACACTCACCTGGTGATTCATCTGGCTTCCGTTCTGAAATATCAGTTTTTGCCAATCTGTTGAAAGGTTATTTTGAACTGAATTGAGTTCTACAGGGTCTACGAAAATAGTAGCGTCTGCAGGAATCGTACCCTCCCACGCTGTTCTTCCCTGTACACCCAGCGGGCTTACTCGGTTGGCTTCGCGCTTTAAGTTTGCGAATTGCTGGCCATTCATCATGGGGAAGGTGCTAAAGGGCTGGGTTACTCCGTAGTAACCACTATACGAAACGCTGGTCTTACCCGCTTTACCTCGTTTCGTAGTAATCAGCACTACGCCATTGGCACCCCGGGAACCATAAATTGCAGTGGCGGCAGCGTCTTTTAATACTTCAACAGATTGGATATCTGCGGGGTTGAAATCATTCAAGGGATTGCTTCCCGATGTTGTTGCTATTCCATCGCTTCCTGAACTTGTTCCGGAAGTCATTGGAACACCATCAATTACAAACAGGGGGTCATTCGAAGCATTAATGGACCTGCGTCCCCTGATCATAATACTGGAGTTCTGGCCAGGCCGGCCACTTTGTTGGAGAACGTCGACGCCCGCTATTTGTCCTTTCATTCCTTCCAGGGTATTAGAGTTGGCAACTCTCGTCAGTGTTTCACCTTTGATGGATGCAATGGAAGCAGTAATGTCTCGCTTATCCTGTGTCCCATATCCTGTTACAATAACTTCAGCTAATGATTTGACGTCCAAGGCAAGAGTGACATCAATCGTGGACTGCGAGCCCACAACCACCTCTGTAGTAGTAAAGCCAATAGCGCTGAAGATCAACACTGATTCTGATGAAGGTGCGTTGATTGAAAATTTACCGTCACTATCCGTTACGGTACCCAGCGATGTGCCTTTTATAATGATGTTCACACCAGGGATTCCTTGATTGTCTTCAGGGGAAATTACTTTGCCTTTGACAATCTGCTCTTGGAATTCAAGATCCGTTTCCTTGCCTAACGCCCATGAGGAGCCGGTACAAAACAACGCCAACAAAAATCCGAGCCAGATTTGCTTAGGAATTTTTCTAATGCACTGTAGAGTTTTATGCATAATTTAAAGGGTTAAGGTTTCAGTTTAGGGTAAGGTTTTAGGTTATGTTTCGTTCGTTTTTTCTCTGTTCAAAGCAGGTTTCTTGGTCTTGCAAGGGGCAAATTTGACCTTGTTATGCAATCGATTGTATAATAAATTATACCAGAATACCTCAATTGTTATTAAAAAGACAGTATTTTTTAGCGGTATCCGTCCCGGGACCGATACCGGAAATTTATTTATCTTAGAGAATTGCTGTTGAATTAAGGATATGTCAAAAAGTGACGCCACGATACGGGACATTGCCCGCAAACTCGGAATTTCAAAATCTACCGTTTCGAGAGCCCTCAATTACCACTTTGATGTGAACCCTGAAACGGCACGCAAAGTCCGGGAACTGGCAATTAAAATCGACTATCACCCTAATGTTCTTGCCCAAAATCTCAAACAAAAGCGAACTAACACCATTGGCGTAGTTATTCCGGAGACAGTAAATCGTTTTTTTGCCAAGGCTATAGGAGGCATTCAGGAAGTTGCCAATCGTGCAGGTTACAATGTGATGATCTGTCAATCAAACGAGACGCTCGCGTTGGAGCGAAACAACCTGCAGACCCTTCTCGCCAGCAAAGTAGACGGTCTTCTTATTTCTGTTTCAAGAGAAACTGACCGACATGATCACCTGCAGTATGCCATCGATAAAGAAGTACCCCTCGTGTTCTTTGACCGAATAGTAGAAGAGTTGAATGCCTCTCAGGTTTATTCAGATAATTATGATATTAGTTTTCAGGGGACAGAACACTTATTAACGCAGGGATGCAGAAGAATAGTTTTTATCGCCGGACCGCAGCACCTATACAATAGCCGTAACCGCTTAAATGGCTACCTCGGAGCCCTCAAGAAGCACAACATCAATATTTCAGAGTCGCTCATTGTGGAAGCCAATTATAAAGTCAGCGATGTTGAAGATTATACGCGTCACCTTTTCAGTTTGCAACAGAAACCGGATGGGATCTTTGCTATCAATGATATGGCTGCCCTGGAGATGATGCTTATTTTAAAAAAACGGGGGCTGAACATTCCCAAAGATGTTGCTGTTCTTGGTTTCAACAATGAAACCATTTGCCGGCTTGTGGAACCCACCCTGAGCAGCATTGATCATCCTGCCTATGATATGGGCGCGGCCGCCGCTGAAATACTGCTTAGGCAGATCATCAGGCACGAAATACGTCAGGAAAAAAGATTGATCAAAAGCCGGCTAGTTGTGCGGGAGTCCACCAACCGGATTTTATAGTGCTCAAAACTGAATATGAAAGAGATGGCCAATGACGTAGCGCCGTTTTTATTTAAACAGGTTGAATTGTGAATGGACATGGCAGACGTCCACGAGGGGAGCTAAATCTCCAAAGGGCTTTGAGACTCAATTTTTAATTCATTAAATTGAACTAAACTTAATTCAAGATGGCAACCTTTCAGCTTAGTGTTAACGGTAAAAACCACGAAGTCGAAGCCGTTCCGGAAACGCCGCTTTTGTGGATACTCCGGGACAACCTCGAACTAACTGGGACAAAATACGGATGTGGCAAATCCCTTTGTGGCGCCTGCACTGTTCACGTCGATGGAAAAGCAACCCGGTCATGTTCTTTGCCTGTTTCTTCCCTGGGAAGCAAGAAAGTCACGACGATTGAAGGTGTATCTGAGAAGGGTCTTCATCCCGTACAGCAAGCCTGGATGGATGAAAATGTGCCTCAATGCGGCTACTGCCAATGCGGACAAATCATGTCGGCCATTGCATTGATTGAAAAGAATCCAAACCCTACCGATAAAGACATCGACGTAGCAATGGAGGGAAATATTTGCCGGTGCGGCACGTATGAAAGAATACGACGGGCCATAAAGACAGCTACTAAAGGAGGTGCCAAGTGAAACAGAATAACAACGATCACCTGATTTTCAAAGTCACCCGCAGGGACTTTTTGAAATCAACCTCTGTTGGAATGTCGGGCTTGTTACTGGGTCTGCAGTTTAGTTGTACAGACTCGTCCAAGAAGCTGACGGGCAATCCCGCTGCCGTGTTTTCACCGAATATCTTCATAAGCATCAATGGCAATGGTGACGTGACATTGATTGCCCATCGCTCCGAAATGGGTACCGGCATACGCACAAGCCTTCCCCTCATTATGGCCGATGAACTCGAAGCCGATTGGAGCCGCGTTAAAGTAGAGCAAGCGGTCGGCGACGAAAAATACGGCGATCAGAATACAGATGGCTCTTTCAGTGTGCGAATGTTTTTTATGCCTTTGCGCAAAGCGGGCGCTACCGTGCGACTCATGTTAGAGCAGGCTGCCGCCAACGAATGGGGGGTGGATGTTTCTGAATGCAAGGCCCAGAACCATGAAGTAGTTCATACTTCCGGTAAGGCGTTCGGATTTGGTTTCCTGGCAGAAAAAGCGGGAGCGCTTCCCATACCGGAAGAAAGTAAAGTTACCCTGAAAGACCCGAAGGACTTCCGTTACATTACCAAGCAGACTTCCATCGTGGACCTTAAAGATATTGTCACCGGTAAAGCCAAATTTGGACTTGACAACAAGTTGCCCAACACAAAAATTGCAGTCATAAAACGTAATCCCGAAGCGGGAGCAGGACTCAAATCCTTCCAAATGGAAGCCGCCATGAAGGTTCCGGGTGTACTGAAAGTTTTCGCATTAGACGCCCCCGGTTTCCCCACACAATTTAACAAGCCTTTGGGGGGTGTCGTTGTGGTGGCAGAAAATACCTGGGCGGCAATGAAAGGCCGGGAAGCGCTGGAAGTAGCATGGGCCAAGGGAATAAATTCGGATTACGATTCTGACAAGTACTCCCGCGAAATGTTGAAGAGCGTTAAGACAAAAGGAAAAGTACGACGCGGGAATGGTAAGACAGAGGAAGCGTTGAACAAAGCAAAGAAAGTAGTGGAAGTGGATTTTTTGGTGCCCCACCTTTCCCATGCACCCATGGAACCCCCCTGTGCCCTTGCGCACTTTCACGACAATACGTGTGAAGTATGGGCGCCTGTTCAAGACCC
>JAYWDP010000403.1:0-3848 GCA_043779775.1 Cyclobacteriaceae bacterium | reverse complement strand
CCAATCCCATGAAAAAGATACTTTTGATCGAAGACAATAATGAAATCCGGGAAAATACAGCGGAAATTCTTTCCCTTGCAGACTATGATGTCATTACCGCTGAGAATGGCAAAATAGGTGTTGAACTTGCACAGGGCCAGGACCCTGACCTGATCATATGCGATATTATGATGCCGGAATTGGACGGCTACGGAGTGCTGCACATCCTGAGTAAAAAGCAGGAGACTGCCTCCATCCCCTTTATTTTTCTCACTGCCAAGACTGAAAAGTCAGACATCCGGAAAGGAATGGACCTCGGTGCTGATGACTACCTGACCAAACCTTTCGATGACAACGAGCTTCTGAATGCCATCGAAACCCGCTTGCGAAAGCACACCCTGCGCTCCAAGGAATACCAGAATTCTGTCGAAGGGCTTGATTCCTTTATTGCGGACGCTCAACATGCGCTTCAATTGAAAGACTTGTGCAAAGACAAGAAAATAAAACAGTTCAAAAAGAAAGCGGAGGTATTTTCAGAAGGTGATACGCCAACCTCCGTGTTTTTCATCAAATCCGGAAACGTAAAAACATTCAAGTCCCATCCTGAAGGCAAGGAACTTATTATGAATCTCTATAAAGAGAATGATTTCTTCGGTTTTGAAGCAGTTCTTGAGAACAACGCCTATCAGGAATCTGCCATCGCCCTGCAAGACGCTGAGATCGTAATCATTCCAAAACACGATTTTCTAACTTTATTGTATAGACAGCGGGATGTTTCTGCCGGTTTCATTTCTCTACTTTGCAGGAAAGTGGCAGAAAGGGAAAAACAACTTTTAAATCTGGCATATAGTTCAGTTCGGCAAAGAACTGCAGAAGCATTACTGAAAATCATACAGCTTAAGGATGAAAAAGATAAAATCGGCCTCTCCCGGGATGATCTTGCCAAAATTGTAGGGACAGCTTCTGAATCCGTCATCCGGGTGTTATCTGACTTTAAAGATGAGGGCCTGATAGAAATTGAAAGTGGGAAAATAAAAGTTATTCAGCCTGCCAAACTTGAAAAGGTGGTACGGTGGAACGTCGCGCGCTAATCCTGGCGACAAACTTCAATACCCGTTGAGGCCTCCGTCACTGGCAGATGTGCGTGAACAAGAAAGCTCCTTGAAATAAGCAATAAGCCCAAGCCGATCAGGCTGAATCTTGCCATCTGTTGAAAGGTAAGGTTGAATCGCGTAATCAGCTTTTGTACAATAGAAACAAGTCCGAGCATGACAGGCAATGTTCCCGCACCAAACAGGAGCATGAACAAAAATCCATCCTGGGCCGTTGGCAAAAGAATACAATTGGTCAACGCTAATGTGGTGAGTCCACAGGGCAACAACCCATTCAACATCCCCAAAAATGAAATCGAAAGCCAGGATTTATGCTCGAATATTTTTACAAATAGACTTTTGATAACCGAACTAATTCTCTGAACGACCGGTGTCAGCAAGGGGATCTGGAAACGCTGGACACCGGCAATTCCGATCAGGATACAAAGGCTGCCAAAGGCAATGGAAAGTCCATTCTGAAACTGGGAAAATCCAAAGAGCGATCCAAACGCACTCATAGACGCACCCAGGACGGCATAGGTCAATACCCGACCACCGTTATAAAGAAGTCGGTTTACTATTGCCGGATGCCGGAGCTTGCTGACGGCGATCACCAACGGACTGCACATGCCTGCACAGTGCAGACTACCGGTAATTCCCAGGATAAAGGCTGTTAACCACATAACTCAGAGATTGATGATTTCCTCAAAATAGTATTCCTTTCCCTCCATCGACCACTGCAACTTCGCTTTATACATACCGCGTGGCAAATTGGTCACATCGAAACTTTGCGTCCCTCCGTCATTTACTCCCAGCACAAAATTCTTATCATATCGGTTATCAGATGGACGGAAAAGCAGGAGTTCTCCACCATCAATATTCTGTGACTGATTAAAGTGAATGATCACAGCGTTGTCTAAAAGCTGGAGTACCGGCTTTCCTTCGAGGGCTTCCGTATTCTTTTCTCTATCAATTTGATCCTGATAGGCCAATTCTTCCTGGTAATAATTCTTTGACACCAGGCTTATGTCTTCCCGAATGCAGACCACGACCAGCGTGCCGATAAACATCGCGAAGAGCACAAACGATACAATTATCCATTTTCCCCAGTTCATAGCATTATGGTTTTGATTTCATTTTAACAGGACCTATGAATTTTACTTTCACTTGCTCCAAGCGTTCACTGTTCCTATAAACACCCAGCGTAACTACCGTCCGGGCCTGTGTGATGGCCATTGCTGGAATCCGAATGAAATAAATCGTTTTCAAAAATCCCTCTGCCGGTATCAAGATAGCACTACCATCGGGCTTGATCAAGGTTGCCTCTGGAGGAGACTCTACTTTTAATTCCAGTGGGAGTTCAGAAAAAGTTTTATTCACAAATTCTACATTGTACAAGTTGGTGATGAAGCCATCCTCCGTGCGTTGGTACAGGGTTCCCGAAACCTTGAGGACTGTAGTTTCCACATCGGACCGCGTGTAAAGGGTGAACCCCAATAGCGCCAGCAGGGTAACTAAAACTGCCGTATACCCCCCTACCCGCAGAGTAAATAACTTTTGCTTCCCATTCTGAATGGAGCTGTAGGAAGCATAACGAATCAAACCCTTTGGTCGATGGACTTTCACCATAACATCATCGCAAGCGTCGATGCATGCTGTGCAATTGACACACTCCAATTGGGTGCCGTGGCGAATATCAATACCGGTGGGGCATGCATGTACACATAACTTACAATCGATGCAATCACCTGTTTTCACTTCAGGCAACTGGTTCGTTTTAACTCTCCTTCTGGGCTCACCACGCAGCCAGTCATAGGCCACAACAATAGAATCTTTTCCAAGCAATACGCCTTGCAATCTTCCATAAGGACAAATGGCCACGCATGCCTGTTCCCTGAAATAGGCAAAGACAGAATAAAATACGGCCGTAAATCCAACCAGTCCCGCAAATCCAGAAGTATGCTTCACAGGAGAATCCTGAATGATCAACAGGGTTTGATCCACACCGATGAGATAGGCCATTGCCACGTGCGCAATCAATATCGAAATGGAAAGAAAGATCAGGTATTTGAAAGTTTTTTTCATCAACTTCTTACCACTCCACTCTTCGGAATTTAACCTTCGTTGTTTGTTGGCATTGCCCTCAATCCAGTACTCGATTTTACGAAACACCATCTCCATGAAAAGTGTCTGGGGGCACATCCATCCGCACCAGATCCGTCCAAAGACAACGGTGAAAAGAATAACGAAAACAAAAAAAGTGATGAGAGCGATTGCCAGGAGAACAAAATCCTGTGGCCAGAAAACCTGACCCAAGACGACAAACCTTCTTTCAAAAATATTCAGTAACAAAAGCGGCTGGCCTCCAATTTTTATGAAGGGCCCACTAAACAAAACTGTCAGCAAAAGAACTGTTACGGCAATCCGCCACCGGTGGATGTTCCCTGCTGGCTTTTTCGGATAAACCCAAATCCGTTTGCCTTTTTCATCTACCGTGGCGATGGAATTGCGAAATTCTTCCTCGTAGCCATACAAATCCTTTTCATCGGCAAGCGCTTCAGTTTTTAACAGGGGCGCCATCATGGTTTTTTCAACAGTGCCTGTACTTGGGTGCTATCTTGTTTTGCTGGCTTGAATAAATCACCTTGAGGAGCTTTGGGATTCGGTGGATTCGAACCCTGAAGGCTCATTACGTAAAATGCCACATTTCGCACATCCGTCAGACTCATCACTTTCCCCCATGCTGGCATTCCTTTTTCCACAAAACCTGTTTTAATG
>JAYWDP010000402.1:0-3859 GCA_043779775.1 Cyclobacteriaceae bacterium | reverse complement strand
TATTTTGTTTTTGTGTAAGGTCCTGCTTCCAGTTGATCGATGAAATCATTCCGTCTTTTCGTGGAGAATTGCCGGCGATCGAAGTTTCATAGACCATATTCATTCCGAAATAATCATTGGCATCATCGCCAGTCGGTGCAGGTATATTGTTTACATTGGTGAGCCACCCGCGAATACCGTAGCGATAGTCCAGCGATTGCAAAAATGTAGTACCTCCATCTGCACTATGAAGTTTCTTTTTAATTGACTGACCAAGCTCATTATAAGAATGGGCCGATAAAATGATTTCATTCTGGCTGTTGATCTTATGATAGACCGTGAGCACTCGTCCCATGTGATCATATACATAGCGTTTGCATAATAGGTTGATGCCCCCATTGTTGTAACCAATGGCAGTACTGAGTCGCTCTTTAACTTTACCACTAAAATCCACGAGCGTGGACACACGGTCCCTTCCACCCAGGTGGTTAGAACCGATGATCTGAATAGACTGACCATTCCGGTTGTAATAGGTAACCGTATTGAGCCAGGTAGCAGCGCTGCCGATTACTTTTACACTGGAAGCAACGGTCTTTCCTTTTACCCTTATAGTATTAGTAAATGGTTCATTCGTTGTCCCGTTCCAGGCGGTCTCAGTGGTAAACAAATAATTAGGGTCTGTGCATATTTCACAGGCATAATTGTCATAATATGATTTTACTAACGGATCATCATTGGTTGTCGGGAATACAAGCGAAGGTGAACCCGATACGACTGTTCCGCTCATAATAGTGGCCTGTAAAGAACTTCCATAATCTCCTGCCTTAAATGAGAAGCCCGGCAGGAAGCGGATAGAATTGGAGGCCGCGTAATAAGTGACGCCATTAAAGTCGGATATCACAAGATCTACATTCGTGGTAACACCCAGTGTGGCCATGGCAGTTACATTCTGATAACCCAGGCCTGCATCCAGCCCGTCCACTGTTGATTGCATCACAGTCCTTGTAATCGCACTTCCCGGGCGGTAGATGCCGCTGACGGCGGGTCGATTCCATTCATCATATTTGGTATAGCTCCATTCATTATTAGCACGTTGATTGGCATCCTGAGATAAAACCAGGCGATCGCGTTTGTCATATATTGAATAAGTCCATCCCACGCCCGGGGATTTTGTTTCCACAGACCTGCCGGTATTATCATATAAAATTTGATAGCACCAGGTATCAACATCCGCCTGCAACACGGAAGGAGTTGTAGTTGCATCGGCATAAGCCGGTATGTTAATGAATTCCGGCGGCAGAATAAAACGCAGCCGGTTCAAGTTGTCATAGACATAATAAGTTTCAGCATAACCGGTCGAAGTCTGGACTTTGGTAAGAATTTTACGGCCTTGAATATCGGTATAAGTAATGCCACTGGCACCTTCTTCATCGGATGCTTACTTTGCACCGGCCCTGACCCGATTGGGCGAGTGGCAAAAAAAAGTTTTCCGGTATGATTTGTGTGATTGGTAATTGATCCCACATTAACTACCCCATTTCCACTAGCATCGCCAAAACTTATAATGTTTAGATTATTATCTGTTGCGTTCGTATTCTGTAAGAACAAGCCGAGGTCGGCATAGCCGGCGGTAGCATAATTTGTCGAAGATCCATTTATGTTAACTTGAAGTCTTGTCAACGGAGTGGCTGCACCAATACCAACATTTCCCAATTTATCAATCCTCATTCTTTCATTGGTCAATCCCAGGCCTCCTGATCCAAATGTTATAAAGCCATTGGGATCATAAGAGATTATTGAAAGTCCATTTGGGGCACCTGAAACCAAAGCAGCTTGACGGGAATTCATCATGCCATTTGAAAAGGTGGAGCCGCCCATTAACACCTGTAGTAAATCGTTCGAATCATTTTTGAAATCAGCGGAGGCGTAGCTACTGGCTAAAGTAGATTGGGTAAGAAGACCGCCGTTTAGTCCAACGCCAGCGTTTAAAATATGCAGTTTTGCCGTAGGGGTGGTTGTACCAAGTGCAACATTTCCAGCGCTGTAAGAAATATTCGCACCAGTTGTCGTCCATTGAGAACCACCTCCAATTGCTACTCCATTGATCAAAAGTCCTGTTGCATTGATCGAACCATTCACATCCAACTGATAAGCAGGTAATGTTTTATTGATGCCTACAAAACCATTGGAGTTGAGTATTGTCATACGGGTCGTACTATTGGCATTAAGAGAAAAATTTGTGGCCCCTACAGTATTAAAAATTCCATTAGTAGAATTAAACTGAACTGCCCTGCTGTTTCCAGACACATCAAGAAGGTCTGCCGGCGTAATCGTACCAATCCCAATATTTCCACTTGATGCAAGCACAGTCATCCGCGGCACGCTATTGGTATTCAAAGAAAAATTGGTAGATGCCCCGATTGTATTAAAAATGCCATTGGTGGCATTAAATTGATTCGCCCTGCTGCTTCCTGTAACATGCAGCAAATCAGCAGGCGAGGCGGTTCCAATCCCAACATTGCCGCTTGCCGCGAGAAGTGTCATCCGCACCACATTGTTTGTATTTAATGACAAATTGGTTGACGCACCTATGGTATTGAAAATTCCGTTGGTGGCATTGAACTGGCTGGCCCGCACATTGCCACTATTGACATGCAGCAGGTCGGTGGGTGAGGAGGTGTTGATGCCGACAAATCCTACACTTGTACCAGACCCCAAAATGGTAAGCCGGGTAGTTGGCGTGCTGCTCGTGCGCAAGGCAAGATTGGTTGCACCGCTGGCAGTGAAGGTTCCATCCGTTGATGCTACCTGGCCAAAGGCAGTTATTCCTATCGTCAGAAATCCGATCAAAAGTAAAAATTGTTTTTTCATGTGTATTGCTTTTTAGATATCAATAATGGAACCGACTGGCTTTCATGACTTTCATTCATTTACCTGACAAAATCAAGTGATATTTGTTACCAAAAATTCCAAAGCCGCAATAATCTTAGATGAAATATTATTTGTAACCTAAATCAGCCAACCGAAAATCTTACATGGACTTTTTCCAAATTTCAATACAAACTCAGCGTATCTGATTCTTTGAATTTTGTTCAATTGAATTCATTTTTCTCTTTACACCTGGAGTGCAACGCTTTAATAATCAAAGGCTACTGCTGATTATTAATATCTCCATAATATCAAAACGAAAACATTGATATTTCATGAAAACATTACATTAGGCTGTAATGATTGTGAGATAATTTTAAAAAATGATCAGGAAAACCGTACAGCGGTATCCCTGAAATCAGGGAGGAGGAGTTATTTAATTTAAGAACTCCGGTATTGAGTGATCTGTTAATGAAGAAATCAAGAGAATATTCCCAATTGTTGTTGCTGACCCCGAGACTGGAACACCAACGGCGAGGCGGGTTTTGCCCACTTACCGAAATTGGAACAAACAGGAATGAATTGGAATGAACAGGAATGATTGACAAGTACTAGACAATGGCGTAGACTGGACAAGACAAGGACTAGACATATACAACGTCTGAACAGAGTCTATACAGCGTCTGAACAACATCTGAACAACGTCTATACAACGTCTGAAGAAAGACTATACAAAGTATGCCAAAGACTATACAACGTCTGAAGTACGTCTATAGCCAGTCTGAAGAAATCAGGGCTGAATACAGAATGTACAAAGATCACGACGAAATCACAACGAAATCAGGTTTCAACAGTGTCAATAACCCAATTGTTGTTGGTCACCCCGAGGCGGGAAGACCAACAACGGAAGAAGTCAACTTAAGCCCGCAGCATGGCAATCCCTCAATTTTTCTGATTTAAAAACGACCCTGTTTAATTACACAAAAGGTGTGATGGACACTTTGAAACTCAA
>JAYWDP010000401.1:0-3860 GCA_043779775.1 Cyclobacteriaceae bacterium | reverse complement strand
AACCATTGATGTCCGATGTCGGCAGTTTCAATCGCCGTCACGTGCGCCATGTCAGCGGGAAATTGATTGTTGTAGGTAGCGGCTGTATTGATGGCTTGCGGAAAAATTGTGCCACCCTCGAGGTAGTTGGCGCCATGCATGTGATCAACTCCATAAATAACTGGAATTTTAAGACGGGAGGTCTTCATATTAAATTCCTGTATGTCTTTGTAAAATTTAAACCAGGTTTCCGCCGGAACGGCAATACCATTGAGAAAAGAACCTACATGATATTTCCTTAAAATATTACCCAGCTTGGCCGTATCAACTTTTATCTCGATGCTTAAATCGGTACCCGCGCCCCAATTGGCGTTGGTGACGATGGCCGAGTTGTTGATCTGAGTCATCTGACCGATCTTTTCTTCGAGTGTCATCTGGCTTATCAGATCATCCACTCTTTTCTCAACCGCTCCGTCAGTGCTTACTTCAGATTTCCTTCTTTCTGCGATCGAGGGTGCAGTTGAATTTTCAGAAGTTCCTTTGTCGGAACCACACTCGATCAGGGTGAAAGCGAAGAGTGTGATCAATATTTTAAAACATAGCTTCATGGGAATGGGGTTGAGGGTAAAAATCAAGAGGACGAATAAAAGGATTTTTATCAAGTAATTCAATCCTTTCGACGGGTTGCTCAAAAGAATTATAACCCTTGTTTTTGAGAAATTCTTAACCGCCTGCCTGCGCGAAGCGCTCCGGCGAAGGCAGGCGGAGGCGCAGAGGCGCTAAATTTTTAAACAAAATATTGAAAGTCTATCCAGGCAGCCAACGTAAACACTTTAACACCTAAACACTTTAACACTTGTACCCCTTACCCTGCTCCCTGCGTTGTATATTCAGCAAGACGCCTTCCGGCCTAAGCGTCACCAAGGGCTTTACCTTCGGAACTGCATCCGTGCCAACCAAATCAAACTGATGGATAAAGGCCTGGAGAAAAAGCGCCATCTCCGCCATGGCAAAATTATTGCCGATGCACATGCGTGGGCCCGCGCCAAACGGAAAGAAAGCCCTCGTTTTTTCTTTACCACCGGACTGTTGAGAAAATCTATCAGGCTTGAATGATGAAGCATCTTCCCACAAGCGTTCATTGCGGTGCAGCCCATAATAGTATAAGGCTATGATAGTGCCTTTGGGAAATGAGAATGCTTTAAATGTGTCATCCTCCAGTGACACCCGATCGCTCACCCAGGCCGGCGGATATAAGCGCATGCTTTCGTTAATCACCGCTTCAAGTCCCTGGTGCGTGATAATAGCGGGGACATCAATATCCCGTGTCGTTTGCCGTAGTTTCTCCAGTTCAGCCGGGTGATTACTCAGTAAATAAAGTGTCCATGTCATCGCATTGCCGGTGGTCTCATGTCCGGCAATGAATAATATAAGAATCTCATCCAGGATTTGGTTCTCCGTCATGGGCTCTCCGGTATCTTCATATCGTGCATCGAGCAGCATATCGAGCAGGTCATTGAACTTTGCGCCGCTTGCTTTCCGTTCATGAATAATTTCTCGCAGGATATCACGCGTCCTGGCGGCCTTCTTCGCATTTTTTCGAGCTTCTCCAGAAAGCACAAACCACCAGCTTTTGTAGCTCTGGCGGATATCTTTGATGACAAATTCCTGTACTTCACCAATGAATCGGCTTAGTTCATCGATGGATGCCTGGGGGATCTTCACATCAAAAAGCGTGTTGACAACCACCTCAAAAGCAAGCCTGTTCATGTGCGGATAAATATCCACCCGGTCACCTATTGGTAATTTTAAAAGGAAGTCATCGATGGTTTTCTTAATGATACCATAAAGACCTTGGATTTTTTGCTGGTGGAAGCCGGGCTGTATGAGTCGCCGCTGGCGGAGCCAATAAGCCCCATTGGAAGTAAGAAGTCCATTGCCGATGTACCGGCCCAGTTTCTCGGTCACCATCCTGGATTTAAAATAATTCTTGTGATTTTTTTTCAGGATATAGTCAATGAACTCAGGATCCTGTGTGAGAATCATTCTGGCCGTCGGGCTGGCGTACACAGAATATGAGTCCCCAAACCTTACTACACTTTCGTTCATGACCTGAAGTGGATTTCTCACTACCTGGAAGGCACGTTTGTAAGTGCCGAAAAAGGAATAACCAGGAGGGAAATGATAGCGCTTCATGGTGTGCTAAGATAGATAAGAAAGTAACGCCCCGTAGTAGTTTTGTAAACTTGGAAATTCATCCCGATGGTTATTGGGATTGACGTTGGATATTCAATATTGGAAGAAATGTAAAACGAAAATATAGGAAATAATTCATTAACCACATAGATTCATAGAAGGACATAGTCTTCTATGTTCCCTATGTGGTTTAAATTTGAATTCCGCCTGGGGTCTGCTTTTTTATCGTTGCTGCACTGAAGCCAACTTACGGTTTACTGTTTTGAAATGGCCGACTTTCCACCGCGCAAAACATATTTCTGGATTTTGCCGGTGGCAGTTTTGGGAAGGTCATACACAAAGGATACCCACTGTGGTTTTTTAAAGGAAGCCAGGTGCTCACCGACAAAGTTCCTGAGCTCGTCGGCGGTTACAACTGCGCCTGATCGCAGTATCACAAATGCATGCGGCGCCTCTCCCCACTTTTCATGAGGCATTCCGACAACGGCCACCTCCTGTACGGAAGGATGCCTCAAGAGCACCGCCTCCACTTCTACGGAGGATATATTTTCTCCGCCGCTGATGATGACATCTTTGCTACGGTCACGTATCTCCACGTACCCATCCGGGTTTACCACCGCAACGTCGCCAGAGTGAAACCACCCATTCCGCATAGCTATTTCAGTTGCCTCGGGGTCATTGTAGTATCCTTTCATGATGACGTTGCCGCGTGCGACAATCTCGCCCATGGTCTTGCCATCCCAGGGTACCTCTTGATCTTGCCCATCCACCACCATCAATTCTCCTGATGTGATCAGCTCAACCCCTTGCCTGGCTTTCAATAACGCCCGGTCATGACTCGATAATTGGGCATGTTCAGGTCTTGATTCACAAATGGTTATGAACGGCGACGTCTCGGTAAGTCCATATACCTGTGTGAGTTCCCAGCCCAATTCATTCTCAATCCGTTCAATGGTAGCCGCAGCAGGCGGAGCACCGGCTGTTAAAAGCCGTATACCCTTCCGTGTACCCTCCCTCAGTTTCTTGTCCGCATTGCAGATACTGATAAGGACGGTAGGCGCTGCACAAAACAAACTTATTTCTTCACGGCAGATCGTCTCAAATACATTGACCGGATCCACTTTGCGTAGACAAATGTGCTTGCCACCGCAGGCGGTGATCGTCCACACAAAAGTCCATCCGTTGGCGTGAAACATCGGCAAGGTCCAGAGGTATTTTTCATCGACAGACAAATGACAATGGACCAATGTTCCCACGATGTTGATATATGCGTTGCGGTGGGTGATCATCACGCCCTTGGGACGCGCCGTGGTCCCGCTTGTGTAGTTAATGGATATCAGGTCCAGTTCATTGATCGGATACTTGTCAAAGCTGTCAGTCGAGCTTGTCAAAGTCTGTTCATAATCCAGCCATCCATCCTTCCCTCCTTCGAGAGCAACAAATTTTTCTACCAGGGGCAACTCTTTACGAATGCTGTTGACGGAATCCAGGTAATCACTGTGAGCACATAGTATTCTGGCTCCACAGTGATTGATAATATAGGATAACTCTTCGGGTGAAAGTCTGTAATTAATTGGTACGATAATCGCACCTGTCTGGGGCACGCTGTAAAAGGATTCGAGCTGTGAATGGGTGTTGGGAGCAATATACGCCACGCGATCTCCGGGCTTTATCCCAAATTTCTG
>JAYWDP010000400.1:0-3868 GCA_043779775.1 Cyclobacteriaceae bacterium | reverse complement strand
AGTCATCACCATAGTAATGGTGAAACCGTTGTAAAGATTCAATAAGTAAATAATTAACCGGGAACCAGATCGGTCCGCGCCAGTTGGAATTTCCGCCAAACAGCGCCGTGTCACCTTCCCCCGGCGTGTAATTCACGCGAAACTCACTACCATTCGCATAGAACTTAAATGGACTTTCATCATAAACCTTGGACAAAGCGCGGACGCCAAAGTCGGAAAGAAATTCATTTTCGTTCAGCATACGGTTGAGGATGCGCTTCATACGATGTCCGCGAAGGAGCGACAGAAGATGCCGTTGGTTCTTTCCTTTTTCACCCCACCGTGATATGAGCTTGGCGAGGTCGGGTCGCTTATTTAAAAACCATTCCAGGCGTTTTGTAAAGACCGGCATCGACTCCAGTAGCTCGGCATCCAGTACCTCGACGGCAAAGAGCGGAATCAACCCCACCATGGACCTCACTTTCATAAAGGTCCTCCGGTTGTCGGGCGTATGAAGTACATCGTAAAAAAATTCATCCTCTTCATCCCATAAGTCAATACCTTCATTTGCGATGGCTCCAGCGATATATAAAAAATGTTCAAAAAATTTACTCGCCAGACTCTGATAGGTTGGATTGTTTTTCGCCAGCTCCAGCGACATTCGCATCATGTTCAGGGTGAACATCGCCATCCAGCTTGTACCATCGGATTGTTCGATATACCCTCCCGTGGGCAATTGGGCGCTCCGGTCAAAGACTCCTATGTTGTCCATGCCAAGAAATCCTCCCTGAAAAATATTGTTGTTGTTCTGATCTTTCTTGTTCACCCACCACGTGAAGTTGATCAGGAGCTTGTGAAAGACTTCCTCCAGAAACCGGCGGTCGCCGTTTCCGTTGTGAAGTTTCTGATCAATTTTATACACACGCCAGGTCGCCCAGCCGTGCACGGGTGGATTCACATCTCCGAAGGCCCACTCATAGGCAGGGAGCTGACCGTTGGGATGCATGTACCACTCTTTCGTAAGCAGCAATAGCTGATGCTTGGCAAATTCCGGATCGACCATCGCAATGGGGATGGTGTGAAAGGCAAGGTCCCACGCTGCATACCATGGATATTCCCAGGCATCGGGCATGGAAATAATGTCGGCATTATTGAGATGGGTCCATTCACGGTTACGACCACTGAGGCGTTCGGTGGGAGGAGGCGGCTGCGCGGGGTCGCCCTTTAGCCACTGCGCGATGTCATAATAAAAAAACTGTTTGCTCCACATCATGCCCGCGATGGCTTGACGCTGAATGTTTTTACCATCCTTATCTTTTATGTCTTTCTGAAGTTCAGCAAAAAACTCATCCGCCTCTTTTAAACGTTTGTCAAATAACTCATCGAAGCCACCCATTGGATTGCTGATAGATTTCGAAAAACGCAACCGCACCGTCTTTGATTTTCCTGCCGGAATGGTGAGGTCATAATCAACGGCAGCCTTCGTTCCTTTAGGGTCGGAGTTAACAGCATCTTTATTACCCTGAATTAAAAAATCGTTGATGCCATCTTTAAAAGTTCCAGGCTTGGGATGGTGGTAAAGTCTTCCGGTATTGGTTTCATTCTCACAAAAAAGTGTCTCGGCCTTGCCTTCAAAATAGAGAAAGTTATCACCGAGATCTTTGTGATTGATTTTAAGTTCGCCGTTTTTGACAAGACTTAACTCCGGCTTGTAGTCGTCGTAGCCCCACACCCAGGTATTCCTGAACCAAATTTGAGGGAGTACATGTAACGAAGCTGACTGCGGGCCTCGATTATGAATAGTTATTCTGATTAACAGATCTTCGTCATCGGCTTTTGCATATTCGATGAAAACGTCAAAATATTTATTCTCATCGAAGATGCCTGTATCCACAAGTTCAAATTCAGGTTCCAGTTTGCCCCGTCGTTTGTTCTCGTCCACCAGCCAGGCGTAAGGGAATTCATTTTGAGGATACTTGTACAGCATCTTCATGTACGAATGGGTAGGAGTACTGTCGATGTAGTAGTAATGGTCTTTACAGTCCTCCGCGTGATTGCCTTCCGTGCCGGACAATCCGAAAATCCGTTCTTTGATGATGGGGTCTTTTTTATTCCACAGGCCAACGGAAATACATAGTAGCTGTTTGTCGTCACTGACACCGCCAATCCCTTCTTCACCCCATCGATAAGCCTTACTTCGGGCCGCGTCATGGGATACGAACTCCCAGGCATTGCCCTGTGAACTGTAGTCTTCACGCACCGTGCCCCACTGCCGTTCGGTAAGATAGGGTCCATACTTGCGCCAGTTTTTCAATTGGTCCCGGTCGTCGTATAGTCGCTGCCTTTCTGCGTTCATTCTTAAAAGTGTTTAAGTGTTTAGGTGTATAAGTGTTTAAGTTTTGCGGGTACTAACATTAGCACTTAAACACTTTAGCACTTGTTAACCATTATCTTCGAAACCCGGATATAACAACATACCACCATCTACAAAGAGTGTGATTCCGTTTACATATTCCGAGTCGTCAGAGGCGAGCCAGACAGCGGCGCCGCCGATATCTTCAGCTTCGCCGATCCGTTTGGCCGGGATTAGTTTTAACAGAGAATTATAGGCTTCGGGCGTTTGCCAGGCTGCATAGTTGATGGGCGTGCGGATGGCGCCGGGTCCGATGCTGTTGATACGGATTTTAATTGGCGCATATTCCTGAGCGATCGACTTCATCAGCATCATAACGCCTCCTTTGGAAGCGGAATAGTTGGCGTGACCGGCCCAGGGGATCACTTCGTGGACAGAACTCATGCAGATAATTTTACCGGCCGACTTTGAGCGCTCCGGCACGATGCCCCTGCGCATAAATTCTTTGATCGCTTCACGCGAACAGAGGAACTGGCCCGTAAGGTTGATGCCGATGACATGGTTCCACTCGTCGAGGGTCATGTTGTGGAACTTGGCGTCTTTTTGAAGACCGGCATTGTTAACAAGGATATCTACGGTACCTAAAGTTTTTATGGTTTCGGCAAACATTGCCATGACCTCATCCTCCTTGCTCACGTCTGCCTTGACGGCAATGCCATTGCCACCGGCTGCTTTTATTTCTGCGAGGACCTTTTCCGCTTTCTCGGGGTTGCTTGAATAATTAACGACTACCGTTGCACCCGCCGCGGACAATGCCTTGGCGACACCGGCACCGATGCCAGAACTGGCGCCTGTGATGATGGCTACCTGTCCTTGAAGTTTCGACTTATGAGTGCTCATAGTGATTGGTTTATATAAATGACAGAATTGCTTTAGCCTACTAAGATTGTCAGGGTTAAACGATAAAGCAAATGAATTATCAAAGGAGTGACAACAGGCACTTCAATCCTGCAAATACTTTGAAATTGTAAATTTTAAATAGGTACCCTTACCCTAGGATTGTTTAGTAACTGAAAAATGGTGATTTATTGGTTGCTTAACGCGCACTAATGGGAAAACATGTACCCACTGAGATTTGATGAAGTAGTTGAGCTTTGTGTCCTTGACACGTGGAAGAATGACTTCATGGGCAAAACGGGTATAAATTAAATTTTTTAACCTTTTCGCTTTGTTCTATTTTTGCTGGTCGAAAGAGTTTTTGGCCCCGTATTTCAATGGATAGAATTTCAGATTCCGATTCTGAAGATGCAGGTTCGATTCCTGCCGGGGCTACCAAAGCGGGCAGATCAAGAACATTTTTGATTTGCCCTTTTTTATTTCCTTTCAAAGCCTGTGTAAATGAATGAGTTAGTTCGAGAATCGAATTAACTTTTTCGGTTCGATAATTCTCTTTTTGCTTGTCGAATAGAATCCCACCCGGAAACAGCAAATCCTGAAGTTGTACCTTCTGATCATATCCTCCGGAAACCCATAGAC
>JAYWDP010000399.1:0-3874 GCA_043779775.1 Cyclobacteriaceae bacterium | reverse complement strand
TCAGTGCCGGAAAGAAGAATGTGAAAAATTCATCTGACGAAGTAAACCGGGAAGGTTGCCGGAGAATTGGACCCAGGCCATGGCTTGCCGAGACCGCCCAAAACAGCAGTGCGAGTGCTGCCACTGGTAAAAAAAATGCTTTGAATACCAACAGCTTGCGGATACTTTCAACACCGAGGTAAACGACATACATATTAATCACCCAGAATAAAAGAAAAGCGATGGCAGGTCCGGTAGCTAGTCCAAATGACTCAGGAAATATCAGGGGCAAATCTTCCAATGAAGGAATCCACACATGAAACAGTTGATACAAAGAGAATCCCCCTATCCAGGTTTGGATTCCAAACCAGCCGCAGGCAACGATCGCGCGAAGCATCGCCGGAATATTCGAACCACGTGTTCCAAAACTGGATCTCACAAATACAGGAAAAGGGATGCCGTACTTCGCACCGGCATGTCCATTCAATATCATCGGAATCAAGACAACCGTATTGCCAAGGAAGATGGTAAGCACCGACTGCCACCAATTCATACCGCCGTCGATCAATGAACTTGCCAACATGTAGGTGGGAATGCACAAACTCATGCTGATCCACAGCGCAGCATAGTTCCAGGTTGTCCAGGTTCGCTTTTCCCTGCGCACCGGGGCCAGGTCTTCACTGTAAAGAGATCGGTTTTGCGAATTCTGAAATTCCGGCATAAAAAGTATTGGGTCATGGGTTCTGGGTCCTTGCGCTGTCTCGTAAATGGCAGTGTATTTGATCGTTCATTCGAACTTCCAACCTCCTTGCTCCTCCGCTCCCGATTTATTATCGGAATTTGCAGTTTCTGCCTAAATTACTTTTATCGCGTCACGTGCTCATCGGCAATCTTTATGGCTTCACTGATAATCGCTAACCCTTCGTCAACTTGTTCTTTAGTGATGCACAATGGCGGAGCGATAAAAATATAATTCCAACGCACGAAAGTGTACATGCCGAGCTGTTTGATTTTTGCCGCAACTTTGTTCATTACAGCCATTTCATCCGGTTTGGCATTGAATGGTGCCATGGGCTCTTTGCTTACTCTGTTCTTCACTAGCTCAATACAGCCCAACAGACCCGTATTCCTAAAATCACCGATGGAAGGATGCACTTTCTTCATCTCCTCAACACGCTGATCAATATACAGTCCCATTTCAGCAGCATTTTCTATCAGATTATCATCCTCATAGATCTTCAATACTTCCAGTGCCGCAGCACAGCTTACTGGATGCGCTGAATAGGTAAGACCCAACATCAGGGGTTTGTCATTGTAATGAGCCGCAATCTTATCGCTAACAATCAATGCGCCGAACGGAATATATCCGGAGGTAATACCCTTCGCAGTAGCAATCATATCAGGTATGACTTCCGCATGGTCCATTCCAAACCATTTACCGGTTCTGCCAAAGCCACTCATCACTTCATCGGCAATTAACAGGATCCCATACTTATCGCAGATGGCCCTGACTTTTTTCAGATAATCCGGTGGGTATTTTATACAGCCTGAAGATCCACTCTCCCCTTCCATGATAATTGCAGCAACACTTTCGGGTCCTTCGAATTGAATGATTCTTTCAATGTGACTTACACATTCCCGATGACAGGAATTGATTTCCTTTCCGAAAGGACATCGATAACAATACGGATCTTCCACATGAACGATATTGGGTACTTGCTGATCGTCGTTGGGCAATTTCCTGGGATCCCCTCCTGCGGTCATCGCACCATAGGAAGCTCCATGATAGGCCCGATACCGCGCAATGATTTTATGACGGCCCGTATATAACCTTGCCAATTTCATTGCATTCTCAATAGCTGACGCACCGCATACTGTAAACAAAGTCTTATTCAATCCCTGGGGTGTAATGGATGCGAGCTTTTTTCCCAACTCACCCCTGACTTTTGTTACACAACTGGGCGTCACATAGCTCACCTGCTGCATCTGGGCGGCAACGGCCTTCGTTACCCTTTGATTGCCATGGCCGATATTCACGTTCATCAAGCCCGACGAAAAATCGATATACCGCTTGCCATCGTAGTCATAGAGGTAAACACCTTCACCATATTTAACCGCAATGGGATCGATGCCTTTTTGTTTGCTCCATGAAAATATAGTGTAGTCCAGGTTGTCCTGAACAATCTCCTGAGTTTCTGACAGGGTTTTTGTTTCTGTACTCATAATTGTTTTAGTATTACTTAATCATTTAGCATTTAACATTCAAAAATAGAGGTCAGCTCATCCAATTAATGCCCGCTTCCGGATTCCATTTCGTGGTCGTTTTCTTCAATTTGGTCCAGAACTCAATGGAACTCTTACCCGTGATATCCCCCACCCCAAATTTACTTTGGTTCCATCCACCAAATGAAAAAGGCTCTCTGGGTACCGGAACACCTACATTGACTCCGATCATTCCCGCGCTTGCCTTGTCGATAATGTATCGGGCAACTCCGCCACTTTGGGTAAACACGGATGCTGCATTTCCATAAGGACTGGCATTTTCAATCGCCAGCGCTTCATCCACAGTATCCGTGCGCATGATACTGATGACCGGACCGAAAATTTCTTCCGTAGCGACCGACATGGTAGGTTTGACATAGTCTATCACGGTAGGACCCACATAGGTCCCCTTCTCTTTTCCAGCGACGACAGCCCCCCGGCCGTCGACCAATATTTTGGCACCCTGTTTTTCAGCTTCCGAAATATAGCCTTCAATTCTGTCTTTCGACTGTCTGTTAATAACTGCACCAAGATTTTTTCCAGGAATAATTTTCCTGGCCTCTTCACAAATTTTTTCGATGATATGATCCACAGGCCCCACCGCTATCATGGCCGATGCCGCCATACATCGTTGACCTGCACACCCACTCATGGAGACCACTACATTCTGGGCAGTCATGGAGGCAATGGCATCCGGCAGAACCATCAAATGATTTTTTGCACCGCCCAATGCCAGGCACCTTTTGAACTTGCTGGTTGCCCGTTGATAAACAATTTTGGCAACTTTTGTTGAGCCGACAAAAGAAACGGCTTCAATTCCCGGATGATCGCAGATGGCTTCAACGATTTCCGAATCACCATGCACGACATTAAATACACCCTGTGGCAAGCCGGCTTCTTTCAACAACTCTGCCAATCTGCCAACGCTCAAAGGAACTTTTTCAGAAGGCTTGATGATCATACAGTTTCCCAGGGCGATCGCATTGGGCATTGTCCAATTGGGGACCATGCTTGGAAAGTTGAAAGGAACGATAGACGCCACCACACCGAGCGGCACATGGTCTGTACGGCATTCAACGCCTTTACTTACTTCCAATACTTCTCCGGTAATGAGTTGAGGCAAAGAAGTTGCAAACTCGGTAAGCTCGATGCTTTTCTCAATCTCAGCCGATGCCTCGGAATAAGTCTTTCCATTCTCCTCCTGAACCAACTCTGATAATTCTTTTAAGTGCTTTTCGAGCAAGGTCTTATACCTGAAAAATATTTGAACGCGCTCTTTGATTGGTGTTCTGCTCCAACCTGGAAAAGCAGCTTTCGCAGCCTTTACCGCCTGATCCAACTCCTTTACGGATGACAGGGGCACCGTAGAAAGCAGTGTTCCATCCAAGGGTGAGATAACATCCAGCTTTCTTGTTGCGGAAGTCTCAACAAATTGGCCATCGATAAAATTTTGAATTGCAGGGTATTTCATTATTGTATATTTTGTATAAAAATATAAGAAAAATTTGTTGAAATCAGGATCCTGAGGTTGGATTCTTCAAGTGATAGGCTTTCGGTTTGGTAAAAGCACGCATACCGGCATGACTGAGCGTCACCCCAAATCCCGAATGCTTTCTGCCGCTCCAGGGCAAAG
>JAYWDP010000398.1:0-3876 GCA_043779775.1 Cyclobacteriaceae bacterium | reverse complement strand
TGAAGATGAATGTACTTCATGGGGTGGGGATAAGCACCAAAGGATTTTATTTTGATCAACCAAGCTTTACGCAATTTTTTGAACCATCCTTATTTGCTGAGATAAAGTCCCATATCGGAAGACCTCAACGTGATTATCGGGTTGTCAGCGTGGGCTTGCATCCCAGCGTGGCCCAATACAATGGATTTTACACCCTGGATGGTTATCAGAACAACTTTCCGCTTGTCTATAAAAATGAATTCAGAAAAATTATTGCCGGAGAGCTGAACAAGGATGAGTCGATGCGGGTCTTTTTTGATGACTGGGGCTCCCGCTGTTATATCTTTAGCGCTGAAATATGGAGGAGATGCAAAGTGGACTACGACAAACTGCAGGATCATTCTGCGGTTTCTGAATTAATCCTGGACACAGAGCAATTGAAGAAAATGGGAGGACAGTATATATTTTCAGCCCTTCCGATACTTAACTACGCTGAAATTGGATTGAAGTTTGAAAAGGGATTCTCTGGCATGAATTCTCAGAGAGAAATTTATTTGTATAAAGTTTTTTAGGAATGGACTTAAAAGAGCTCGCTATAAATTCAGGAAAGAAAAGGCATCCGTGGGAACTGGTTCGCATACAAGTAGTTCGTCATTTTATAAGCCAGTGTTTCACTGAAAAAAAAGATCTAACCATCCTGGATGTGGGAAGCGGAGATACTTTCATGATTCAACAGCTTTCTGAGAAATTTGACGAGGCTTCTTTTTTCGCGGTGGATACCGGCTATCAGGTTGAATATATAAATCGTTTGAATGAAGAATTTGAATTGCAGAACAGGAAGATCAAGGTGTTTAATGAACTGAGTGGAGCAGCGTTTACGATGCAAGGGGAGGTTGATCTGGTACTCTTGCTGGATGTCATTGAGCACGTTCCGGATGACGTTGAGTTTTTAAAGACGATCAATAAACTTCACAGTATTAGTGACAAAACACTTTTTCTGATCACCGTGCCCGCCTTTCAGTGGTTATTTTGTTCCCATGATGCCTTCCTTGGTCACTATAGACGATATAATAATAGACTGCTACGAGAAAAAGTCAGGAAAGCAGATTTGAATATAAGCAGTATGGGATACTTTTTTATGGTACCATTGCTTTTCAGATTTATGGAAGTTGTTTTGGAAAAATTGAAATTGAAAAAGGGCCGTGAGACGGGAATTGGCGGCTGGAACGGAAACTCCGTCCTCACTAAATTTTTGTTTTGGACTTTAAAAATCGATTTTTCAATTACCCGTTTCTTTGGGAAAGTGGGAATTAAATTGCCGGGTCTTTCAAATTTTGCGATATGCAAAAGATAGGTATCGTTATCCCTTGCTACAATGAATCCCAGCGATTTGATCGGGAGCAGTTTGTTGAATTCCTAAAAAATAACCCATCCATTGATTTTTGTCTGGTGAATGACGGGAGTACGGACGATACCGGAATCATATTATCCGAGTTGACAAAATCCTATCGGAGCCGGATTACTTTTGTGAATATGGACGTCAATGCGGGGAAGGCGGATGCCATTCGTCAGGGGATCCTTCATGGCTTTCATGCCAAAACCTACGACTATCTCGGCTTCATCGATGCCGATTTTTCTTCACCACTTAGCCAGATTAATTATTTAATTACATTTTGTCAGGGTGAACTCAAGCATTCGTTGATTGCGGGCTCCCGGGTTCAACGCATGGGGGCTTCCATTATTCGCAGTTCACTCAGGCATTATATGGGCCGCATATTTGCAACCTTTGCTGGATTCACACTAGGACTTCACATGTATGATTCTCAATGTGGATTGAAATTGGTCCGGACCGATGTGATGGATGATCTTTTTGGAGAACGTTTTTTAACCCGGTGGCTCTTTGATATTGAATTGGTGCTTAGAATGAGAAATCGGTTTGGCAAAGCAATGATCACCTCAGAAATTCTGGAGGTCCCTTTATCTGTGTGGCATGAAAAGGGCGCGTCTAAACTCAAATTCAAATATTTACTACGCGTGCCATTGGATCTGATTCGCATCAGGATAAAGTACAATAAAAATTTGCGCCAGGGGTAAACCGGATGATTTAGCGGACCCTGTCTGGGTGTTCTTTCGCGAAAGATGCCCAGGTACTTTTTTTATTTTTTACGGCTCCTTTTTGATAGTGGTGGCAGACCGCCACAGCGAGTGCGTCGCTGGCATCCAGGAGTTTTGGTGCTTCACGTAGTGAAAATATTTGCATCAGCATCTTTGACACCTGCTCTTTGGAAGCATTGCCATTTCCGGTAACTGATTGCTTGACCTTTTTTGGGGCGTATTCGGTAATGGGGACCTCGCGGTAAAGGGCCGCCGACATAGCAACCCCCTGAGCCCTACCCAACTTCAGCATTGACTGGACGTTCTTTCCGTAAAAAGGCGCTTCAATGGCAACCTCATCAGGAATAAATTCATCAACCAATCCCAACACCCTTTCAAATATTTTTTTGAGTTTTAATTCATGCGTTTCGTATTTTCCTAACTGAATCACTCCGTACTGAATGATGTCCATCTTGCTGCCCCGGATGAGGATCAGTCCGTAGCCCATGATATTCGTGCCCGGATCAAGTCCAAGGATTATCCGTTCCTTTACCAGGCGCTCGTTCGCTTTCACCAGTTTTTTTTCAACTTTGCCCACGCCCCAAATTACAGACATCTTTTCAATGACCATTGCTTTTAGTCTTATTTTAAGTGTTTACTGCCTCCTGGTTCTGGTACTTCTGCTGGGATGGACGCAGATGCGACACAGGAGAATTCCGGGGCTAGGTAAAGTAAAGTGCGGAATTTCAATTGTTGTGGCCTGCCGCAATGAAGAAGAAAATATTGAAAACCTGGTCCAAAGCTTATCATCCCTTCATTATCCGTCTGACAAATTTGAAGTCATCCTCGTCGATGATCATTCTACCGACAAAACGCGGGAAAGAATGAAGAATATTACACAAGGCCTTTCCAACTTTGTTTTAGTACACCTTCAAGAAAAAGCCGAGGGAAAAAAACAAGCCTTACAGATTGGAATATCTCAATCAAAATTTAATGTCATTGCCACTACTGATGCGGATTGTATTGCGCCGCTCGACTGGTTGTCCTACCTTTCACTGTTTTTTGAAAATGAAGAAACTAAAATGCTGGTGGGCGCCGTAAGGCTTTCAGGGGGTCATTCTTTCTTTTCGCGACTCCAGACAATGGAATTTAGCAGCCTTGTTGGCACCGCCGCCGCCGCCATCGGCCTGGGCCATCCGGTCATGAGCAATGGCGCCAATCTTGCCTTTCGAAAGGAAGTGTTTGAAACGGTTGACGGATATGAAGGCAACATTCAGATTCCTTCCGGGGATGATGAGTTTTTGATGCGGAAGATTATTAATCGTTATCCAAAAGGAATTGTGTTCATGAATTTTCCTGAATCGACCGTCAGTTCACAACCCCAGCCATCGATTCATGATTTTTTTTATCAACGATTGCGCTGGGCGGGAAAGTGGAAGCATAATTCCGACGTATTAACCCGTATGCTCGCGGTTTTTATTCTAATGTCCCAGATTGCTTTTACCGCACTGATGATCAAAGATATATTTCATCCGGATATGACCATAGCCCTGCTCTTCTTCAAAATTTTGGTCGAGTCAATTTTTGTTTTTGTGGTAATACGCTTTCTCGGTTTGCGATTTGACTGGCTTGGATTCATAATGCTGCAAATAATTTATCCGGTTTACGTGACTGGTATTGGCCTGCTTTCATTGGGGTGGTCCTATCAATGGAAGCGACGAAATTATAAATGAAGAAGACAGGAAGGAAGGGTAATTTTCTTATATTTTTACCGTTGAAGAGAAATATGTCTGAACTGGAACT
>JAYWDP010000397.1:0-10796 GCA_043779775.1 Cyclobacteriaceae bacterium | reverse complement strand
ATCGGAGCCGTCACATTGGCAACCCTTCCGATGATCATGTGGCGCATGCCTTTATAATGTTCCTTGATTCTGGCGGCCACATCTTTTTCTACACAATTCAATTCCATGGGCGGCAGGAATTGTCCGTCGGGTAATTGTGGGATGCCTTCCCTGGAACCGCTAATCCCTGCGAATTTCTCCACGTAGTCGTACCACGATGCAATTTCCTTGTATCGGATTGGCCAGTCCACTCCGTACCCATCCTTTGCGTTGGCTTCAAAGTCGAAATCACTCCACCGGTAACTTTGCCGGCCCCATAAAAGAGAACGTCCCCCCACCTGATAGCTGCGCCACCAGGTAAATGGTTTTATCTCGACATAAGGGCAGTCTTGTTCGTTGGTCCAATAATCCATGGTGCCTTCGCTGGCAGCAAAACCCCGGTGTATGATGGGAAATTTCTTTCGCTGTTCCTGTGTTGTGCGGCCGCCGTGTTCAAATTCCCATGGGTTCTTGCCGGCGGTTTTGTAATCTTTGATATGCTCAATATTGCGCCCACGCTCCAGCATGATCGTCTTCAAACCTTTTTCAGAGAGTTCTTTTGCTGCCCATCCTCCGCTGATTCCGGAGCCAATGACGATGGCATCATAGGTATTTTGTTCGATAGCTTTGGTGTTGACATTGGTAGAATCTTGCGGCATGCGATGGAATTTTATTGAAATGGAAAATCAAATTTAACCTCTTTTCGAAATAAATAAAGAGGCCTGGGAATAGCATTTAAAGGAAATGAAGGCTTACCTGTCTAAGTTATTACTCGTTGCAGGCGGATTTGAAAGTGGAGGCTTTGCTTTTATGCGACAGCCTACTCGCCCACCTCAAAATCGACAACAAAAGGCTCCTCAAGTACGCCCAACCGGCCTAAAAGTTCACCAAATTTTTTATGTTCAGGATGGGGAAGGTAGGCATCACGGGCCGCAGCATCCTTGAAAGTAAGCAGGTACACATGCGTAAAGCCTTTATTCAGGTTCTCAGGACTGTTGTTTACCCCGTATTCAAACGAAATAATACCCGGAATTTTGTTTTTTAAAGCCTTAAAGGCTTCCGTCACTTCGGTGATTTGTGCTGGAGTTGCTGTTGACCTGTACTTGAAAACAACCACATGTTTTACTGCACGTGGTGAAGGGATGGTAAATGCGGCCATGGCTATGAGGGAGAGCAAAGAACCGGTCACCAGAAAGATCTGTATTTTCATAAAATGAATATTTCCTGGAAAGGTAGTAAATGAATTTAAAATACAGGTTCACGCAGCCACAAACACTAAGAGTAAAGTATGGCAATGGAATTTTATCGCCAATTTCACGATATGACCCTCGTGTACTAATACTTCCGTACCAGTGAATTTTTCGCTACGTTTCCAATTCAAATTTATAACCTATGAAAACCGTAATGCTAAGGATAACCACCGTTTTGATATTTGCAGGAGCAATATTTTTCACTGCTATTTCAGGAATGAGCCAGCCTCAGACTTCCACTACCGTCACAGCCATCAAAGCCGGGCGACTGGTTGACCCGGAGTCGGGAACCGTACTTACCAATCAGATCATTCTTATTGAGAATGGCAAGTTCAAAGCCATCGGTTCTAACATCGAGATCCCCGTCGGAGCAAAAGTTATTGACCTCTCGTCACTCACCGTTCTTCCCGGTCTTGTGGATGCTCACAACCACCTGGCACTGACGTACAAGGTCGTGCCGGAGCGAAATATTTATTACTACACCTACATTTCGGAGAGCACGGCCCTCCGCGCCATACAGGCTGCCTCCAATGGAATGCAAATGCTTTCATCGGGTTTCACTATCGTCCGTGATATGGGCAACAATGGAAACTATGCAGACACCGCACTTCGCCAGGCGATTGAACAAGGCTGGATTCCAGGACCCAAAATTATCAACTCGGGCATCATCATTGGCGGCATGGGTGGACAATTCTGGCCTACACCTGAGATGGGTGAAAAAAATATTGTGTATCCGGAATACCTTGATGCTGATACCCCTGATGAGATTGTCAAAGCCATTCATCAGAATATGCTTTACGGGGCTAAAGTGATCAAGATTTGCGTTGACTGTAAGCCATGGGGATATTCCGTCGATGATATAAAACTGGCCATCGCTGAGTCGGCCAAAGCAGGAATGAAAGTCGAAGGCCATGTGCAAACCCTCGAGGGTGCAAAAAGGGCCATCGAAGCCGGCATCTGGTCCATCGCCCATGATGTTGGTCTCAATGATGAGATGCACAAACTGATGGCTAAAAAAGGAATCTGGCGAGCAGGCACTGAAACACCTTTGACTCTATCAGAACATACCACGCCAGAGCGGTACAATAAAACAGTGGCCAGCCTCCGCAACGCCTATGACAACAAAGTTCCCCTTACCTTCTCTACCGACGCAGATTATTACGTGCCAGGTAAAACGCGCGGAGAGGTCTCCATTGAATTTATTGAAACCTGGAAGGCGGCAAAAATTCCCAACGTTGATATTCTTCGCGCGATGACCATTAATGGCTATAAGTGCAGTGAAACCGAACAAACCCGCGGGCCGATCAAGGTGGGTCTCGCAGCTGACTTCATCGCAGTGCCGGGCAATCCATTGGAACAAATTGATGTGCTACGCAATGTGAGGTTTGTTATGAAGGACGGTGAAGTATTTAAGCAGGATGGTGTGATGACGCCAGAGAAATTTATGCATGGCGGGCCAGTGAATGGGTATAATATCAGGTAGTTGAAAGCGAATGGGCTGGTGGGGATGCCCCGGATCCTAAGTGAAACGTGTATAGCCTTTAGTTACTCGAAAACGGCTTTTTTCGGAAGATCATGTCATTGAACCCCCGAAAAATGCACTTGGAAGAATTTAAAAGAATGCCTGGTTATCATTGGTTACTTTTATAGTCTCCTTTTCAATAAATGGAGACATAAATAAAGTTATTTTATGAAAAGAGTACAATCCCTTATTATAGTTTTATTGGGTGCTTTGGCTTTCATGAGCTGTACTAAAAGCACCGATCCATCGGTCACGAGCAATCTATCCTTGAAAATGTCAGCTGCGAGTGTTGACGGGAAGACCTCTATGGGTGGGAGAATATCATCGGCTGATGGCAGAACATCATCCACCATTACTTTAACGGATGTTAAAGTGAATCTCCGCGAACTTGAGTTTGAGTTCGATCATGATGATGATCACTTCAAAAAGGACCCTGATTTTGATGAGGACAACGAGGCAAAACTTAAAGGTCCTTTTATCATTGATCTGATGAACGCCGGTTCATTTGTTGATCAGGTCGTCACTTCCGTGAACGTACCAAATGCCCGTTATGAGAAAATAAAATTTAAACTATCCCCATCTGAGGAAAACGGAGACATGAAAGGTAAATCAGTTCTTATCACTGGAAGTATTGGTGACACACCTTTTATATTTTGGCACAATGCCCGTGCGAAGTTTGGAGCAAAATTCTCAGATAATACGTCAATAACCACTTCCGGTGAAGCAGTTACTGTGGCCATACATCTGGAGTTGGACAAAATCCTAAGCAAACTGAATGGCGGGGTGGACCTTTCCACGGCTCAGGATAGAAACAATGATGGGACTATTACCATCGATCCGATGAATGATGATGGAAACAAAGAGCTGGCGGATGCCATTATGAACCTGCTGACCCGACACACACATTGCGAGAAAGAAAAGCATTGAGATAATTATTTTAGAATTCAATTTAGGGGGCCTCCGGGCCCTTTTTTTATTTAACATCTGCCGGAAGGTCTGGCCTGAGAGTTTGGTTTTATTTGTATTTGCTTCTGAAGCAAGACTCCGCAAAGAATTATTGCAGCCCCCATATTATTTAAATCCAAACAAGACTACATTTAGCACACCAATCCAATGGATTCTCTGACGCATATTGTTTTGGGTGCTATCGTGGGTGAGACCATGGGGCGTGGTCAACCCGTAAAAAGGGCCATGGTCCTCGGCGCGGCCGCACAGTCTCTTCCTGACATCGACTTCCTTGCTTTTCTCTGGACTTCACCGGCGGAAGACCTTTTGGCACACCGCAGTTTCACGCATTCGATTTTGTTTATTGTTTTGTTGACACCCTTTCTTTCTCTGGCGGCGAAGCGATGGTTACCGGATCCTGACATTCCTTTACGGAAATGGATACTTTTCTTCGGACTGCAGTTGGTAATCCACGATTTCCTCGATGCCTTCAATGCCTATGGCACGGGATGGTTTGAACCCTTTAATCATAGTCGAATTTCTTTTAACGTCCTGTTTGTCGCTGACCCTTTTTTCTCCATCCTGCCGACCCTGATTGGCGCTGCACTCTTTATGATGAAAAGCAACAGTCTGAGACGCAAGACCCTTATTTGGGTAGCGATCGCCTGGTGCATTTCTTACCTGGGCTACGCCGTTTTCAATAAAATGTCTGTAGAAAAAGATATAAAAGCCAGCCTCGCTTTACAATCTATCCGTTACGAACGTCTGCTTACGACGCCGACGCCGCTGAACAGCTGGTTGTGGTGGGTGGTGGCAGAAGACCGGCAGGGATATCATGTAGGCTTTCGATCACGGTTCGATCAGAGCACTTCAATAGATTTACATTACTTTCCGAAGAATGACTCTTTGCTAAATCCTGTACATGACCTTGAAGAAGTACAACATTTGAAACGGTTTTCGCAGGGTTATTATACTGCCGAGATGCGGGGAGATACCCTTGTATTCAACGACCTCCGATTTGGTCAAAATGGATGGGACAACCCGGAAGAAAAATTTGTTTTCAACTTTTATCTAAATCAGCCAGGTGCGAACCGGATGGTAGTGCAACGGGGACGATTCAGGAGTTGGAACCGGGAAACAGTTGCTTCATTTATCAGAAGGATCAGGGGAAATTAAATTCAAATGCAGAAACCGCGGAGGACGCGAAGTTTAAATTCAAACCTCTTAACAGGCACTATTTTCTTTGCGTGCTCAGCGGTTAAATGTATTTCAACAGTTTTCATATCTTATGTTGTTTGAAATAGAACGTAAATAAAAACAAAATCAAGCGACATAATTCGTACGCCGCCAGGTGAACGACCCCGTTAAAAAAACCTCCGTGAATGTTATTTTTTTCTGAAATCCGGATGCAATCTTGTTGAATGATTTGCTCAAGGTTCTCCTGCACTTCCTGACTAAAAGCTTCATGGAAGACATCAATGTTCAGTTCTACGCTTGCCTTTGCGCTGAGTTCGTTGAGATTGTAGGAGCCTACCGTAGTCCATTGACCATCGCATACCGATATTTTTCCATGGAGGACGCTCTTTTGATACTCATAGATTTCCACTTTGTTTCGCATGAGCCAGGGGTAGAGGTAGCGTTCTGCCAGTTTCCCCAACTTCACGTCCGATGCACCGGCCAGTACAACTTTGATCCGGACGCCTCTTTTCAACGCCAGCCGCATTTGTCTTCGGAAATCACGGCCGGGCATAAAGTAACTTGACATCAGGATCACTTCTGTATTTGCGTTGCGCAGCATTTCCAGGTAGCTTCTGGAGATTTGTTTTTTCCCCCTCACCCAATCATTCACGCGTACCCTCACCGGACATTTAGAAAAATCTTTTGTTTGAGCACCTGGAGGAAGTGGAATGGGTTTGTATTTTCCTGAAAGCCGTCCGTGCAGTGCCCGGCGAGCACAGATGTCATGTAAATCATACACGGCTTCACCCCGGACGTGGATGGCCCAGTCCAGCCAGGCAACATGACCGGGTGTATCATTATATCGGTCACTGATATTAATTCCACCGACAAGGCCATGGAGGCCATCAACGACCAGTACTTTGTGATGGAGTCTTCGTCCGAAATAAAAGAAGCGGCTGCGCAACAAAGGTTCGAACCAGCGGAAGTAAACACCCATAGTGCGCCACTGGAGGACAAATTCATCGGACAGACCTTGCGAAGCATATCCGTCAAGCAGGACGTAAACTTTTACACCGCGGGAAGCTGCCCGTGAAAGCGCCGATGCCACACGCCCACCCGTGGGCCCTTCATCGAAAATATACGTCTGAAAGAAAATCAGGTATTGGGCACCGTTGATGAGACTTTCCAGCAGGTCAAAATACGATTTGCCACCTTTGATGAGCGTAACTTCATTGTTGGTAGAATAGCCGGTAACGTTGGGTGTTGGCTGCGACATGGTCAGGATCCTGAAAAATAATCAGCAAGACAAAAGTAATAAATAGAATTTGACCTTGGGGTTTAACTAATGGTTGGAACCATCGCCATCAAATCTTATACAAACCAGGACAACACCAAAACACCCAATAATCCTATAACCGACACCAGGGTATCCATTATAGACCATGTTTTAATAGTATCCATTAATGACAATTGAAAGTATTCTTTGAATAACCAGAAGCCTGTATCATTTACATGTGAAAACATCATACTGCCGGCACCAATGCTTAAAACCATAAGGTTGGGATTAACCAAAGACGTGAGCATAAGGGGAGCAATAAATCCCGCAGTTGTAATTCCGGAAACAGTAGATGAGCCTACGCATACCCGAATAACAGCAGCAATACTCCATCCCATCACGTAGAGATTTAAATGAGAGAGTTGCAATTGATGGGCAATGATCTGCGAAACGCCACCATCCATCAGCACCTGCTTTAATGCGCCTGCACCGCCAAATATTAATAGAATGGAGGCCACATCCTTCACGGCGTTTACCAGTTGCTGATTAATCTCCTGTTTATTATTGCTTTGAAAGATTCGTAATGAAAACAAGGCAAAAAGAATGGTAATTACCAGGCTTACCGTTGCGTCGCCGATAAACAGTAAAATATTTTTCAAAAGATTATTGTCATCCAGAAAAGGAGTGGCGATAGCGCTAAATCCAATCAAAATTATAGGCAATAAAATGGTTAAAAAGCAGAGATAAACAGGGGGCAATTTTTCAGACGCAACCTGCGGGGCTACAAATGACAAATTTGGCTGGGTAGTATATCCTTTAACCGTTGAGCCATACAATGCCCCCGCTATTAAGATGGCAGGTATAGAAATAATGATGCCGTAAAACAAAGTCAGCCCCATATCGGCATTGAGCTGTTTAATTAAAAACAACGGTGCGGGATGTGGAGGTAAATATCCCTGGGTTACAGTCAATGAAGCCAATAGTGGTAAACTCACATAGACAGCCGACAAATTATTTCGAAAGGCGACTGTAATAGCGATGGGTACCAATAACATGAATCCAACTGAGTAAAATAAGGGTAAGCCAACAATAAAGCCGGTAATCATAAATGCCCAACGAATATGCCGGATGCCCACCCACTCAATCATCTTCAATGAAATCTGCTTTGCCGCTCCGCTCAAACCTATTAGTTTGCCAAGCATAGCCCCTAATGCAATGATGCCGGCGATGGAACCCAAAGTATCTCCGATACCACTTTGCACTGACTTCATCAGCATCTCGGGTCTCATTCCTAAAACCAATCCTAAACCAAGTGTAACCACCAGAAAGGCAAGAAATGTATGTATCCTGAAATAAGAAATTAGCAACACCAACACGAGTATGCCCACCACGGTGGCAATTATTTCCATAAATTTTTATTAAAACAATTTGTATTTCATAGCAAATCTATTTTGCCAACACCCAATATAGGACTGAGAACCAAGAGGAGAATTATTTTTTTCATGACAGGCCTATTATGTTCGAGACCAAGTTAGAAGAAAGTTAACGCATTTAAACGTCCTCAAGCCCTGCCAATTTGAAAAAATATTAGATGGCATAAAAACCATCAATACATGATTCTAATTTTAATATTCAAAGGAGAGCCTGATAAGATTGCCGCGATTTCAAGTATCGGTTGTAACTTGTTCCAGTGGATTACCTATTTGAAAAATTATCAGTGCAAAACATTCACCACCTTGTGCCATTGTACCGGGCGGCATTTCATCTAAGGGTCACTATTCCATTTCTTCTCAAAAAGTACGACACCCGATCGTTGGGGGTGGAGTTCATTGGCTTCATTGCCTTCACTTCTACGGGTATGGCTGTCGGGTACTATGGAGTGATACCCTGCTTTTTTCAACTCAAGGGTAATTCAATCGTCGCTGCACAATCAGCAGATACCATGACACACCCTGAACATCGTAAAAAAGGTTTGTTTCAGCAGTTGGCAAAGCAAACGTATGACCTCGCCCGCGAACAAAATATTCGATTTATCTTCGGCTTCCCTAACCAGAATTCACTTCCTGGATTTATTAAACTGAAATGGCAATTTCTTCCGGATCAATTTCAGGTGTTCACGATCAGGGCAGGCGGTTTTGCTTACGCCCGATTACTGAAGAAATCGGCTTTGCTTTCCTTATTTTACAATATCCTGCTGGACCGTATCCTGGGAGATGAGGCTTCCGGAGAATCATTCTTCGAAGAAAAAACAGAGGATGGGGTTAGGCATGACCATAAGTTTCTTGCTTATAAAACGTACAACGTCACACATTTTGTTAATATCAACAAAGTAAAGCTTTGGATAAAAGCGGATGGCAAGCTAAAAGTCGGTGCAGTACAGGAGCTTAGTAAAAACAATGCTATCGATTTCTTTCACCATTTAACAAAACTTGCTTCCTGGTTGGGTTGTAGTGAAGTGATTTTTATGACGAGTAAACACTCATTATTGTATCAGATGCTTCAAGATACATTAACACCCAAAAATGCTTTTCCAATAGGGTTTCTCCCATTACAGGATGAATTGTTATCATTTGAGAATACTATGTTTGAGTATTGTGATGTGGATATTTTCTAGAAGCCGAAGCGCTTGAACCCTTTACTAATCGATAGTACCGTGTATGAAAAACCGGCACCATCAAGTACACCCATCCTGGGAAAGACATCCTTATCAAAAGGTGGATCCACATGTCCCCCGGCGATTAAATAATGATAGCCCGCTTCTCTGGCCATTTCAATAGTGCTGTCATTATATAAACCGTATGGGAACGCGATGAGATCAACGGATTTTCTATGCGATTCCAGTATTTTTTTTGACTCCTCCAATTGATTGAAACATAAGAATTCACCGGAGCTTTAGGGTCTCCACTTACATAATTCTTCAGTTTTTTCTGTCCCTGCTGGAGATATTTCAACGCATTCTCATTGTGATTGGTCTCGTGCAAAGCGATACTCGCCCCTAAATAATATTCCGGATTTTCGGGGTCTAAGGGGACCATCTTTTCAAAATAGGAAAGCGCATTTTCAGGATCACCGATTCATCAGGTACAACTGCCCCAATCCAAGATAAACCATTGGATTCGAGGGAAATTTTTGAAGGGCCAGTCTAAAAGTTCGAATCGCAGCAGCCAGATTACTTTGGGCTGCATAGCATTGCCCTAACCTGAAATATGCATCACAAAATGAAGAATCAATTCGAATACAACTTTCGTAAACCATAGCGGCATCTTTCCAATGCAAAGCACCGAACTGATTTTCCCCTTCTGGCCACAATGGGAAAGAATCCGGGCCTTTCGTTACACATCGAAGGGGAAACTCAACCAGGGTATTGAGGGTTGAAGTATTTCCGGGTTTATTGTTGAATATGGATTTGTTTTTAAGTTGCTGAAATTCCAGCGACTGGGCACGATAGAATAGATTTTGTGAAGGCCACTGAGCGGTTGCTGAGAAAGCGAGAAAGAACCCGAGGATTACCAGACGTATCTTTTTGAATTCAAAATCCGGATATGATTGCTGAATATCATAACCGAAGGCCTGACCCTATTTCCATTGTGAGTATTCCAATACGCATAAGTCACATCTTTGTTTTCTCTAATCCCATGAGTTATTTTTTTGCCTGCATTTCATTAGCCGAATAAAGTATGTAGTTTTTTATATTGGTCAATTCCTTTTGATTGAGTCGACCGGAAAAATTAGGCATCCCTTTCTTAAGATACATTCCTTTCAACACAATGTCTTCCAGAATCCCAAAAGTCCCTTCGTTTGAATAGGCCAGGTTGGGAATGGCCCCGCCGCTATCACCCATCCCACCATGACAAAAGCGACAATTGTTAGTATACAATGCCTGCCCGTTACTGATTTCTTCCTTTGATGCGGAAAATGGCAGTTGAATGAGTTCTTTGGGTTTTGTCTCGTAAAATCCGGAATAAGTTTGTTTGGCATCAAGCGCGAAAGTGAAAATCGTACCCGGGTAGTTTTCCTTTGTGAACCTCACGCGTATGCCTGGATTGCCACCCCAGCCTACTGCAATTGACACATACTGTTTTCCATCAATCATATAAGTCATCGGCGGAGCGATCACACCGGAACCGACATTATTTTCCCAAAGCTTTTTCCCATCTGTTGCATCGTAGGCGACAAACTTGCCCTCACCGGTTCCCTGGAATACCAGTCCTCCCGCAGTAGTCATTACTCCTCCATTCCAGTAAGTAGCAGGATAATCCACTCGCCAGACTTCCTTTTGGCTTTGAGGATTCCAGGCAAGCAATTGTCCTTGATCCATATTCTTTGGTGCAGTCACATCTGGTTTAAACGGAAGATTTGGATTAGGCACGGAAATATTCCAACCTTTTTCATTGTACTTCCAGTTTGCTTCGTTGCCGTAGGGGAAAGAATTAATATGTGCTGGCAGATACACTAACCTGGTCACTGGGTTATATGCCATGGGTTGCCAATTATGCCCGCCGGCGGGCCCTGGAGATATGACCCTGTTATCATTTTTATACCTGCTGAAATCCGTCTCGATGGGTTTGCCGGTAGTCTTATCAACGCCGGTAGCCCAATTCATGTA
>JAYWDP010000396.1:0-3885 GCA_043779775.1 Cyclobacteriaceae bacterium | reverse complement strand
GAGATTGAAAACAGGACCACCAACATCAAGGACATCAGCCAGGGTGTCAACCGATTTTGTATTGGACTTTTCAAGAAAGTCTTTATTGCCAACATCGCGGGAGAACTCGTGCAGCAATATTTGAATTCAGATCTCACCACCCTATCCGTTGGAGGTGGGTGGTTTGGTTTACTCATGTTTGCCATTCAGATATACTTTGATTTTTCAGGGTATTCGGACATGGCCATTGGACTGGGGTGGATGTTTGGTTTTCATTATCATGAAAACTTCAATTATCCCTACATCGCTGCATCGGCCACCGATTTCTGGAGGCGTTGGCATATTTCATTGGGTACATTTTTTCGCGATTACATTTATATTCCCCTTGGTGGAAGTAAGAAAAACCCATATTTGAATTTGTTGATCGTATGGTTTCTCACGGGACTGTGGCATGGGGCAAACTGGAATTTTATTTTATGGGGACTTTATTTTGGATTGTTGATTGGTCTGGAGCGTTTGTTTTTGAAGCAATTCTTCGATGCCATACCCAGATTTTTTTCACATCTCTATTTGTTATTTGCTGCCTTGATGGGATGGGGAATTTTTTATTTCACGGATATGTCCCGGCTCAAATTGTTTTACAAGGTTCTATTTGGATTTACCGACAGTCCATTATGGGATTTCGAGCTGGGTCTGGCAGTGAAGGGGCATATTTTCTGGATGATGGCTGCCATACTGCTTTGCATGCCCGTTTTTCATTATGTGAAAACGTGGACTGCCAACCATCTCCCACCTTCCAGGATTCAAACATTGCAAGTATTGCATATTGGTGTAAATGTCGTTTTACTTTTAATTTCCGTTTCCTTGTTGGTAGGGAAAAGCTATAACCCGTTTTTATATTTCAGATTCTGAAGAATATGGAAAATAAAAACCCTGATATTTCAAAAAACAACAAACTCCTGGCGGTAGCGAATATTGTTGTCTTTGTTTTAGTCCTTTCCGTCGGCGGTATTCTCTCACTATTTCTTCCGAAAATGAAAGTCTCCGAAAGTGAAAAAAGAGAATTGACTCCCATGCCTCATTTCAGTTGGGAACATGTCTTTCTAGACAATTATACCGATAGCCTCGATCTGCATTATGCCGATAATTTTCCATTTCGGGATGCATGGGTCGATTTTTCAGGTATGGTTAAGGAAACATTCGGATATTGGGCGAATGATGTCCGGATTTACAATACACAGCAAGACCCGCCGTCTGTGGAGAAAGTAATACGAGTGGATTCAATTACTACTGTCAAATCCGACACGGTCATCAATGTGAAGAAATTGGACATCAGCCGGAATGCGAAAGAATTAGTCAACTCTATTCTTATCCATGGAGGAATGGCCTTTCAGCTTTTCAGGGGTTCGGAGGATAGGGCTACCGCTTTCGCGGAAATGATAAACAAATACCGTGAAGCGTTGCCTGACTCAATCAGAATTTATTGTCTCATTGCACCTTCTTCCATCGATTTCTATTTGCCCAGGGAGCTGAAATCCGAAAGGAATCTGGAAAAACCAAATATTGAATGGGTGTATAGCCATCTTGATTCGGGTGTAAAGTCTGTTGATGCTTATGGAGAAGTTGAACGCCATAAGCAGGAGTATGTCTATTTTAATACAGACCACCATTGGACGGGTCGCGGCGCCTACTATGCGTATCGGGCTTTTTGCGAACGTGCAGGCTTGACACCTGCGGAGCTGTATACTTTCAAGAGGCGAGTAAGAAAAGGATACCTTGGGTCGCTGTATGACATTACCAAGGATATTCGCCTCAAGCAAAATCGTGATAGTGTTGAATCGTTTCAATTGCCCATTGAAACGGTGACGTATCGGTATCCTGCCAGCGATCTCCTCAACCCGGTGATGGCACCGATTCTCGCGGGTTCACCCAACTACGCTACTTTTTTAGGAGGTGATTTTCCCCTGGTGCGCATTGAAACTGAAAACCATAATGCAAGAAGAGTGCTGGTGATTAAAGATTCTTTTGGTAATGCGGTATGTCCCTTTCTCGCCATGCACTTTGAGGAAGTGTTTGTTGTGGATTATCGCTACTTTGAACGAAACCTTCTCACCTTCATTCGTAAAAACAGAATCACGGAAGTCATTTTTTTACATAACACTTTTGTGATCAATACTGAGTTTACTTTTAAAAAAGAAAAATATTTGATGCGAATAAAAGACCCTGTCGCCGTCGAGGATGAATCAGGGATGGAGAAGCAGGGCAAGGTTGAGATAAAAGGTGATTCTACAAAAAAATAAGAACAAGACTTTTTGAGTGTTGTATACCAGATGAGAAACCGCAGAGACCTCCTCATTTTTTTAGCTTTCACGCTGACCTGGATGGTTCGCATGAGTCAGGCGCAGGAGATTCAAGCTGATTCTGCTCAAGGGGAACCTTGTTTCAAGCCTGAATTAAATTACATACAATTTTATAGCAAAGAAGCATTACGCCATTTTAAGGATAAATGGCCAGGGGAGGACCGGGTCACCATCGCGATCTTTGGAGACTCCCATGTACAGCCTGATATCTACCCCGGTGAGATGAGGAAACAATTGCAAGCGGTGCGGGGCCAGGGAGGATTTGGAATGACCTTCCCATACTCCACTGCAAAAACCTATTCGGCCATCGATTACTTTTCATCTCACACCGGGTCCTGGCTTTTTTCCAAGAGCATTGAATTTAAACCAAAACTACCCTTGGGTGTGTCGGGCGTTACCGCTAAAACATCGGATGCCAACGCGAGCATTAAAATAAAATTTAAAAAGCCGCTGCCAGGGGATTACAGAAAACTCAGGATCTATTGCCGTCAGGATAAAAAGAGTTTCGATTTTAAGATCCGATCAGGCGAAAAGGAAGTATTGGTAAATGTCGACAGCGCCGATCGCAATCCCATTGAAGTTGTGATGGAGGAGTTGGACAGTGCCATCGAGCTGCAATTAGTGAAGCAATGGGATTATCAAACGGAATTTGAGTTGTATGGCATCAGCGTAGAGAGTACCCTCCAGGGCGGATTGATTCTCCATTGCCTGGGAATAGGAGGTTCACGGTATGGGTCGCTCCTGGAAGAAAAACTGTTGGATGAGCAGTTGCCGACTTTGCAACCAGACCTTATTATTCTCGATTTCGGAACAAACGATTTTTTATACGACAATAAACTACCTTATTATCTGGAGGACCAGATTGTAAAGGTTATTCTGAAAGTGCGAAAAGCGGCGCCAGGCGCTTCCGTGTTGCTAACAACAGCTCAGGATATGACCAGGCGGAAAATCAATATTACGGCTGGCGAAGAATTTGCCGACCTGATCCGAAAAGTTGCCAAGGCCCAGCAATGTCCATTTTATGATTGGTACTGGATATCAGGAGGACCTGAAAAAATGGCGCTATGGGTGGAAAGCGGACTCGCTCAGAATGATATGATTCATCTCACCATGAAAGGGTATGTCCTCAAGGGTCAACTGTTGGCTGAAGCATTGATGAGGAGCTTGAAATGGACAGAATCGCCCAATTCTGCTGACTCACTCGTTTTTAACGTTGACAGCCTTAAGCGACAGAGTCACTTAATGAAAGATACCCTACTGAAAGATTCGACGATGGCAATCCATAGACCTATGGCAGTTAAGAATCAGATAAATTCCGTTCGGCATAAAATTATTAAAGGCGAAACATTGAAGTCGATTGCCAAACTTTATCATGTTAAAACAGATGACCTTAAAAAGACGAATGGGCTCCAAAACTCAAGGATCATTGAAGGGAACTATCTGAACGTTGAGATTCAGGAGGGTGTTGTAAATAAATCTTCAAAGAAATCCATCAAGGCAAAGGCTAAGAAGCCTTCCCGTGAGAAATATGTTATGCATAAAGTTG
>JAYWDP010000395.1:0-56590 GCA_043779775.1 Cyclobacteriaceae bacterium | reverse complement strand
TGGCATCAAACTCTTCGTGCAGATGTTTCATGGGAATGGTCACCCCCACATTTGCATTTGTTTTGAATGAAATCCCTTCTTCCTCCATCAATTTTATTCTCCGGAGCAATATGGATTTGTCCAGTTTGAAATCCGGTATGCCGTAGCGGAGAAGTCCGCCCACTTCATCGGACCTTTCAAAAACAGTGACGGTATGGCCTGCAGTATTTAGTTGGGATGCCGCTGCCAATCCTGCAGGACCCGAACCAACAACAGCAACTTTTTTTCCGGTGCGATAAGAAGGGACCCGCGGTGTGACATATCCCTCGGCAAAAGCTTTTTCAATAATTGACTTCTCTATATACTCAATGGCCACGGCAGGCTTGTTGATGCTGAGCACACAGGAGGTTTCACAGGGAGCAGGGCAGATACGCCCGGTAAATTCCGGGAAATTGTTGGTGGAGGTTAGGATTTCGTAGGCTAATTTCCAGTTGCCCTGGTAGGCGGCATCATTAAATTCAGGAATATTATTTCCTAATGGACAACCGTGATGACAGAAAGGGGTGCCGCAGTCCATACAACGTCCTGCCTGCTTTACGGTAATTTTTTCATCGATGATGCCTTCCACTTCCTGGTAATCCCGGAGGCGTTGCGTCACATCCCGTTTTTTCGGGAGTTCGCGGGGTTCTTCTAAAAATCCTGTTGGTTTTCCCATAAATTTAACGGCTCTACCGGGAAGCAAGCGAAACTTGTTCTTTTATTAATTTTCTTTTCCGAAGCACCTCTTTGTATTCAATAGGCAACACCTTGACAAATTGGCTAAAAGATTCGTCCCAGTTATTAATAATAGTTGCCGCAGCCTTACTGGCGGTATTGGAATGATATTCTAAAATAAGTTTGCGAAGGGTGGATTCATCTTCCTTATCCATCGGATCGAGCAGGACCATTTCCATATTTACATTTTCTACAAAATTCTTCTGTGGGTCAAAGACATAAGCAACGCCTCCGCTCATGCCGGCTGCAAAATTTCTTCCGGTAGTTCCAAGGATAACCACCGTGCCGCCAGTCATATATTCACAACCATGGTCACCCACGCCTTCCACCACGGCCGTTGCACCTGAATTTCTGACCGCGAATCGTTCCCCCGCCCGCCCTCTGATAAATACAGTCCCTGAAGTGGCACCATACAAGGCTACGTTTCCAATAATGATGTTCTGGTAAGGATCGTATTTAATTCTCTTATCCGGGTACACAACGATGCGGGCACCAGAAAGGCCCTTGCCAAAATAATCATTGGCATCTCCTTCGAGTTCAAAAGTGATACCACGGGTGGCGAAAGCGCCAAAGCTTTGTCCTGCCGTGCCGTGAAATTTAAAGTGGATGCCCCCACCTTCACTTCCAAGCTCAGTGTGCAAATCTTCGCTTGAATTTTCTACCGTTCTGTGAGCGTTGAATTGCGTGCTAGCGGAGGCTTGTGCTGCCTGGAGGGACTGGAGTTTTGAAATTTCATATGACAGCATCGCACCTACAGCGCGGTCTTCGTTGGTGATGGAGAAGACACCCTGCACGGCCTCTCCATGTTCTAGAAAAGGTTTGGCAATCTTTATCAAGGTGCGGTCAAGGACATGCTCAATTGCGTGGTCTTGATCTTCCTGTTTGAACAGGGCGGTATCAAGACTGATAGGTTCCTTGTAAAGAATTGGTGACAGGTCGAGGTTATGAAATTTCCAGCGGCTGTCAGAATCACTAAGTTCAAGATAATCGCTTTGTCCAACCATTTCATTCACCGTTCTGAATCCATGTTCGGCCATTATTTCACGGAGTTCTTGTGCTAAAAAAGTAAACAGGTTGACTACATATTCCGGCTTACCGGTAAAAAGAGCACGCAGTTCTTTGTTTTGTGTGGCAACGCCCACAGGGCAGGTGTTGAGATGGCATTTGCGCATCATGATACAGCCCGATGTTACCAGGGCTGCCGTAGCAACGCCCCACTCTTCGGCGCCAAGCATGGCTGCGATGGCTAGATCCCGGCCGGTGCGGATTTGTCCATCCGTTTGAAGAACTACCCGACCCCTGAGTTTATTTCGCACGAGCGTCTGATGCGCTTCTGCCAGTCCCAGTTCCCAGGGCAGGCCCGCGTGACGTATGGAGCTCAGAGGGGAGGCCCCCGTTCCGCCGTCATGTCCCGAAATCAAAATGACATCAGCATGGGCTTTGGTTACACCCGAGGCAATAGTACCCACGCCAGCCTCAGAAACCAGCTTCACGCTGATGCGCGCCTCGCGGTTTGCATTCTTCAGATCAAAGATCAATTGCGCCAAATCTTCAATGGAATAGATATCGTGATGGGGAGGAGGAGAAATCAATCCAACGCCCGGTGTTGCGTGACGCACTCGTCCAATCCACTCATCCACTTTATGACCAGGCAATTGTCCTCCTTCGCCTGGCTTTGCCCCTTGGGCCATTTTAATTTGAAGTTCTTTTGCATTGGCGAGATAGTAACTGGTGACGCCAAATCTACCTGAAGCGACTTGTTTGATGGCAGAATTTTCCCAGTCGCCATTTTCTTTGCGATGAAAACGCATTTCATCTTCCCCGCCTTCCCCGCAATTGCTCTTGCCTCCGATCCTGTTCATCGCGATGGCCAGGGTGCTGTGGGCTTCATGTGAAATGGAACCAAACGACATGGCCCCGGTAGCAAAACGCTTAAAAATTTCTGTTACGGGTTCCACTTCGTTGATGGAAATCGGTCTAGCCTTTCGGAATTTCAACAGGCTTCTTAGGGTGATGGCCTTCTCACTTTGTTCGTTGATCTTTTCAGAATATTTTTTAAAAACCTGATAGTCATTGGTTTTTGTTGCGTGCTGCAGAAGGTGAATGGTCTGAGGATTGAACAGGTGTGCTTCCCCGCGTTGCCTCCATTGATAGACTCCACCGACTTCAAGGCGTGAAGCACCTGATGCCGTTTTTGGGAAAGCCAGATGATGTTTTACCAATGCCTCCCTGGCAATGTCATCGAGCGTAAGACCACCGATGCGCGACACGGAGCCGGTAAAGTAGGAATCCACCACTTCTTTACTGATGCCCAGGGCCTCGAAGATCTGAGCGCCATGGTAAGATTGCAGCGTGCTGATTCCCATTTTACTCATGATCTTTAGCAATTCCCCGCCCACGGCCTTCTTATAATTATACACAGCCTGCTCTTCAGTGAGATCTTCACGCAGCAGATTACGTTTCTTCATGTCGAAGATGGTCTGATAAACTAAATAAGGATTTACGCCGGAGGCACCATAACCAATCAGCGTAGCATAATGATGCGTTTCCCACACATCGCCAGCCTCCACCAGAAGCCCCACTTTTCCGCGGAGTCCTTTGCGAATGAGATCGTGATGTACCGCGGCTACAGCAAGAAGAGAAGGGATCTGTGCATGGCCGCTGTCGAAGCTACGGTCAGATAAAATAATGATCGTAAAACCGTCTTCAATGGCGTCGGTAACATATTGACAAACGCGGGTCAATCCTTTCTCCAAAGAATCTGGCTCACCGTCAGATTTAAAATAGGTATAAATAGTCTTCGTCTGCAGATGCCGATGATCGATGTACCGGACTTTTTCCAGGTCACTGTTCGAGAGAATGGGAATCGGCAATTCCAGGGTTATACAGTGCTCGGGCGTTTCTTCCAAAAGATTCAAAGAGCCGCCGACATGGGTAGCCAGGGACATCACCAGCCGTTCGCGTATCGGGTCGATGGGCGGATTGGTTACCTGAGCAAACAACTGTTTGAAATAACTTGATAAGTGTTGTGCCTGGTTGGAGAGCACGGCAAGCGGAGTATCGCTGCCCATGGATCCAAGCGCTTCTTTGCCAGTGTCGCACATTTGCGCCAGGACAACGCGAACATCTTCGGTAGAATAGCCGAAAGAAATTTGCCGCTTGATAAAAGTGCGCGGATCATATTTGTGAAAACTTCCGCCGGGTTCGGGGAGGTCCTGTAACCGTACTTTGTTGGCGCGCAACCATTCACCATAAGGCTGACGTGAGCAAATGTTCTTCTTAAGTTCCTCATCGCTGATGATACGACCTTGTTCGAGGTCCACTACGAACATTTTTCCAGGCTGAAGGCGACCTTTAGTAATGATTTTAGCAGGATCGATGTCCAGAACGCCCACTTCAGAGGCCATAATGACGCGGTCATCGTCGGTCACCACATAGCGTGAAGGACGTAGTCCATTTCGGTCCAGCGTAGCGCCTACGATTTTCCCGTCGGTAAAAGTTATGGATGCGGGACCGTCCCAGGGCTCCATGAGATTAGCATGATATTCATAAAAGTCCCTTTTCTCCTGGCTCATTTGCTGAATGCCATCCCAGGCTTCCGGTATGAGCATCATCATTACATGCGGCATGGAACGACCGGAATGCAGTAGTAATTCAATGACATTGTCAAGATTGGAGGAGTCAGATTGGGCCGGGTTGCAAATTGGCAAAATCATATCCAGCTCTTCTTTTGTAAACACAGAAGAAGCAAAGAATGCCTCCTTGGATTTAAGCCAATTGATATTTCCCTGTATGGTGTTAATTTCTCCGTTATGCGCTATGAAGCGAAAGGGTTGCGCCAATCGCCAGGAGGGGAAAGTATTGGTAGAAAATCTGGAGTGGATGACCGCCAGTGCCGAGACCACTTCCTCATGCTCCAGGTCGGCAAAGTAGTGCTTGAGCTGGCGTGAGGTCAGCATGCCTTTGTAGGCAATGGTCTTGTAGGATAGAGATGAAAAGTAGAATTGATTGTTAACGCCCTGCACCGATTCAGTGATAATGCGGGTGGTATATTTCCGTAGCACAAAAAGTTTGCGTTCGAAATCATCGGCATTTTTTATTGCCTCGGGACGTTTAATGAAAATCTGCTCCATCACAGGCTCAGCGCGCAGAGCGGTTTCGCCAATCTCGTTATTGCGGGTGGGCAAAAGCCGGTAACCCAACAACGACATTTTCATTTTCTTGATCTGCCGGTTCAGTACGGTACGGCACTCCTCCCGTGTTTTAGGGTCGCGGGGGAAAAAGACCAGTCCCACGCCATAGTGGCCTGTCGGAGGTAATTTGATACCTAGTTTATTGCACTCATTCGTGAAAAACTCATGCGGGATCTGGATGAGAATACCAGCTCCGTCGCCGGTATTGGGCTCACAACCGCAAGCACCGCGGTGACTCATCCGTTCGAGCATGGTGATGGCGTCCATCACCAATTGATGTGACTTCCGTGCCTTGATGTTTGCAATAAAGCCTACGCCGCAGGAGTCGTGCTCAAAAGAGGGGTGGTAGAGTCCTTGTGTGGTTGTTTCGGTCAATTCTTATAGTAACTGAAAAAGAAATTTACGACGCACAATCCGTTAATGATAAGAACGGCCCAGGAAATTTTTAATAAATCTTTTAACCTTACTAACAGTTAGTAGCTACAACGATTGTAAAACAGTTTTTTTTGTAGGATTGGTTACTCGTGTCGCAGCGCCTTAACGGGGTTTAGCATGGAGGCTTTCAATGATTCAAACCTTACCGTTAATAGCGAATGAAGGCAATCGAGGCGACGGCGCCCCCAAAAACAAAGACAGATAGCTCAGTACGGTACGCAAAACTTTCGAGCCATTGAGAAGAGAAAAACCAGGCAATGGGTAATGCGAAAATGCAGGCGATGAAGAGAAGCTTTCCAATAATTTGGTCGGAAAGATCTTTTTCCAGGATGTTTCCAGAAACTGAATTTTCTCTGCCATCCTCCCTGCGGGCAGCCTTACATGAATGATTCGGTCGGCGGTATGAGGTTTTGGAGAAATGGCCAGGGGTTCGATTTTCCTGTGCATGGACCGGAATGGAAAATCCTCGATCACACCGATCACCAGACCGGTTTCAGGTGCCTTGGTGCTGTCAGGTCTGGAATAACCTATTACCCAATCCGGTCGGATGACGGTCTTTCCAATCATTTCCTGTGGGGTGAGATGGAGGGCCGATACGGCGGATTGGTTCAATAAAATAGCGGAGGAGTCGGCAATATTTTTAACGTCAAAGTCACGACCGGCCGACCGGGCGGTAGAAAGATTGATGTAGTTGATACAGGCAACAATCAAAATGAGAAGATTGATGGTAATAAAAACATACATGTATTTAATGTCGGCCGTCTTATGATCGATAGTCCAGCGCACTGCTTGTTAAATCAGATGTCATAAAGCGCTAAACCCTATAATAAATTGTTACCCCCGGTTAGAATATCAATTCCAATTTCAAATTGGCCCATCCGGACCAGAAGAATGACTTAATTTGTATGACCAAAACGCCATTCGTTATGATTAACCAATACATTCAATCCAACAAAGATCGTTTCCTTTCAGAACTTTTTGAGCTACTCCGCATTCCTTCCGTGAGCGCTGACAGTCGTCATAAAGAGGATGTGCGGAAAGCCGCTGAATTCGTAGCACAGAAGTTAAGGGACGCCGGGGCCGACCAGGTGGCTTTGATGGAAACTCCGGGTCATCCGATTGTCTTTGGTGAGAAAATCATTGATCCTAAGAAGCAAACGGTATTGGTGTATGGCCATTATGATGTGCAGCCGCCTGATCCGTTGGATTTGTGGAATTCACCTCCTTTTGAGCCGACCGTCCGCGACGGGAAAATCTATGCCCGCGGCGCGTGTGATGACAAAGGACAAGTTTACATGCACATCAAGGCATTTGAGATCATGATGAAGAATAATCTCCTCAGTTGCAATGTAAAATTTATGATTGAAGGTGAAGAGGAGGTAGGCTCGGAACACCTGGGGGAGTTTGTAAAAACAAACAGGGCCAAACTAAACGGCGACGTAATTCTGATCTCTGATACCTCGTTGATTTCTTTGAATCAGCCCTCTATCACGGTAGGTTTGCGCGGGCTCAGTTATATGGAAGTGGAGGTGACGGGCCCAAACCGTGATCTGCATTCCGGTGTCTATGGCGGAGCGGTAGGCAATCCGGCAAACGTCTTAAGCAAAATGATTGCATCGCTCCACGATGAAAACGGGCGAGTGAACATTCCTGGTTTTTATGATAAAGTGGTTGAACTGAGTGCGGCAGACCGCGAAGCATTAAACAAGGCGCCATTCGATTTATCCGAATACAAAAAAGAATTAGGCATCGAAGAAATACACGGAGAGAAAGGCTACACCACCCTTGAGCGCACCGGCATCCGGCCAACCCTCGATGTCAATGGTATCTGGGGAGGATATACCGGAGAAGGAGCGAAAACCGTATTGCCCTCCAAAGCTTCCGCAAAAATTTCCATGCGCCTGGTGCCGAACCAGAGTCCACAGGAGATCACCGAACTATTTACAAAGCATTTTAAAGCGGTAGCGCCCAAAACGGTAAAAGTAAAAGTGATCGCTCACCACGGCGGGGAAGCAGCTGTGACGGCAACGGATTCCAAAGCATTTCATGCGGCCAAAAAAGCCTTCGAAGAAGTGTGGGGAAAGACGCCTATACCCACGCGTGATGGCGGAAGCATTCCCATCGTGGCCTTATTTAAAAAAGAATTAGGCCTCGACACGGTACTGATGGGCTTTGGTCTGGATACCGATGCCCTTCACTCGCCTAATGAACATTACGGGATCAAAAATTTTCTTATTGGTATAGAGACGATTGTTGCTTTTCATAAGTATTTCGGTCAAAGTAAATAACAGCAGTAATCCCTCGTCACCAACTATCAGGGTTAATTTTGAGTGGGTAGTTCTTCAGTAGTTCGAATTTCAGCAAAGCTTTTTTCAATTCTTCATGAAACTTCTAACGCGTCCGATTGGGTCCGGTTAGCTTATAAATTTATTTCTTTGGAAAAGCAAAAACGCTATCATCCGTAATGTTATTGATGGTGATTTTTTCTAATGTCATTTTCATGGCCGTCTGTCCGTTCACCTTCTGCTCCAAAGAAAATGGAAACATGAGACCATTCACATCTTGATAGTCGCTCATGTAGGATTTTATTTCTGTTCCCTTTTGAGGACCGCTCCGCACGTAAGAAACCTGACAAATGGGAACGAAGTTTTCTGAATCAAAATAGTAGACTTCAGTGATATCTTCTTTCGGATTGTTTTTGTTACGGACTAATTTTATTTTATAACATTTTACACCATCAACTTCCTCAGTTCCTTCCAATGTGACTTCGTGACCCTTCTTTTTATAGTCAATAAAATCATCTTCAAATTCTTCATCCTTGACATCCTTAGCCATCTCATCGTCCATCTTCACCGGGTCTGTTCCGCCGCCAAATGGATTTAGCATCCAGGCAGTGGTGCCGTCATAGGCCTGCGCTACTAACTCTGTACCCTGGATGTTTAATATTACCTTAATCTTGTTGGGAGCTTTCCCATAAAGGGTAAGAGGAAATTCCTGACCCATTTGAATGGCTTTCCCAGTCTGGGTGAACGACTGGAGCGATTTCCACTTGTCAAGGCCGCCAATATTGGTAAAATACTTGGCAAGAATTTCATCGGCTGTTTGTGCTTGCGCAGATGCGAAACACCCCAATACCATCAGAATTAATAGAGATTTCAACTTCATAGAATTGTGATTTATTTGTTTTGATACCTGGAAATGACAGGAAAGGTAGGTAATTCAGATTTTTTTTTCCAACCCACATCGCTCTGACGAATTCCAATACGATTTGTTGCGTAAACGACAGTATTATTATGGGTTTCACTAATTAACGGTCAACAAATTTGACTTCCGTTGCGTTAACTTAGCGCTCTTAATAATACTATAAAATGCGTTTCATAGCCCTTTTGTTTTTCCTGACGACCGGATTTTTCTCCATGGCACAGATCCTTACCCCTGCCCACTGGATGTATTCGGCTTCCAACCCTGCGCCTTCGATGGGGGACGAGATTGAATTGATATTCAAAGTAAACATTGATAAGGACTGGTATCTCTATGCCAGCGAGTTTCCCTGCGAAGACGGCCCGATTAAAGCGACCATTAACTTCAAGCCGCATCCAAGCTTTAAACTGGTGGGTAAACTTCGGGATATCAATGCCATTGACAAACATGATAAAATTTTTGACTGTGATGTAAAAATCTTCAAGGGCACCGGCGAGTTCCGTCAAAAAATAAAAATCCTGAAATCAAACCTCACACTCTCCGGTGATTATGAATATCAGGTATGTACCGATGTAGATGGGAAGTGTATCCCATTCAATGACGACTTCTCTTTTAATAATATACAGGTTTCAGGTTCCAAGTCTCAGGATTCAATTCCGGATGTTGACAGTAATCAAGCATCAAATGCACAGGACTCCCTGCAAAGGTCTGAGCAACAAACAACCAATAACGAACAACCAACAACCATCAACGGTCCAACCCTTGATAAATCGGTCATAGACGGTGCCCCCACCCTTAATGAGGAATCATTCATCGGCTACCTGGTTTTTGCATTTCTTCTGGGTCTTGCATCCCTGGTAACTCCGTGTGTATTTCCGATGATTCCGATGACGGTAACTTTTTTTCTCAAAGACAACCAATCCCGGCGCGTAGGAATTCGCAATGCCTTCATTTTTGGATTGTCGATTATTGTAATTTATACATTGGCCGGAACGCTCTTCGCCGTATTGCTGGGTGCTGAAGGCCTTAATGCCCTGGCTACACACTGGGCCCCCAATCTCTTTATTTTTATCATCTTCATTATATTTGCATTATCGTTTTTCGGTCTGTTCGAAATTACCGCACCGTATCAGCTGGTGAACAAAGTAGACCGACAGGCAGAAAAAGGCGGGCTGCTGGGCATTTTTTTTATGGCCGCAACCCTGGTGCTGGTTTCCTTTTCATGTACCATTCCCATTGTCGGAAATGTAGTCGTGCTTTCTGCTGGCGGTCAGATTATTAAGCCGGTGCTGGCCATGTTTTCATATGCGCTCGCATTTTCAATTCCATTTACACTCTTTGCTATTTTTCCCGAATGGATAAAAAGCCTGCCTAAGTCAGGAGGGTGGTTGAATTCCGTGAAAGTAACGCTGGGCTTTTTGGAGTTAGCACTTTGTTTGAAATTTCTCAGCATCGCCGATCAGGCATATCACTGGGGCCTGCTTGATCGCGATATTAACATTGCAATCTGGATCGTCATCTTTGGCCTGTTGGGTCTTTACTTCCTCGGCAAAATAAATATGTCTGGAGACAGTCCGGTGGGAAAAATATCGGTCTCAAGATTGATGCTTTCCATTGCTACTTTTTCATTTGTGGTATACCTGATTCCAGGATTATGGGGAGCTCCTTTGAAAATGCTGGCGGGCTATCTTCCCCCCACAGCCTCGCACGACTTTGATCTGGTTGCAATGACCCGCGGAATGAAGAGCAGTGAGATTTGTGACGTTCCGAAGTATGAAGAGTTTCTGCATTTGCCCCATGGACTGCAGGGTTATTTCAATTATGAACAGGCATTGGCCTGTGCGCGCCAGCAAAACAAGCCTCTGTTTATTGACTTCACGGGCCATGGATGTACCAACTGCCGTGAGATGGAAGCGGTGGTGTGGAGTGATCCCCAGGTGCTTGAAAGACTGCAAAAGGATTTTGTCATTGTAGCGCTCTATGTTGATGATAAAACTGAGCTGCCGGAATCACAATGGTACACTTCGAAGTATGACAATAAAGTAAAGAAAACCATTGGAAAACAAAACGCAGACTTGCAGATCAGCAATCTTGAAAATAATGCCCAACCTTTTTATGTGTTGGTAGGAAAAGATGAGCGGGTATTGGCCTGGCCTTATGGTTATGACCGCAGTGTGGAGAAGTTCGTTCAGTTTTTAGAGCAAGGGAAGAAGAAATATAAAACGCTGTACCCGTAAAATTTTGTAACTTTGAGATCGTTCTCTCCTTGTTGCAACAAAATATTCTTAATCTTCTCTAAGTTGAAACCCCGAATTAAACTTCTGTTAGTGGTTGTGCTTATCATGCTGGTGATGGTAGGTGGCTATGCTTTGTTTGATCGCTTTATCCTTTCGTATTCACGACCGGGAGATTTTGCGATAGACTCCGTTCACCGGCAGAAGACAGAGATAAGTCATCCAATGATTTTATATGGTATGATGGTTGACAATCTCCGGGTTGTGGAGGATGTTGTGAAACGCAACCAACGTTTTTCAGATTTGCTGTCAGGGTATTATGTGGCCCCGAAGGTGCAGCAGCAGTTAAGTATATTGCCACGTCAAACTTTTGACTTTAGAAAAATATCAACTAATAATAAGTATACACTTATTGCTGAGCAGGATTCGCTCAAAACGGTTCGTGCGTTGGTCTATGAATCCAATCCAATCGATTATTACATTTTCTACCTGAAGGATTCCATGAGGGTGGAGTCAGGTCATCGGCCTGTAAATACCGTGGAGAAAGAGGTTGCCGGGGTTATTGGGTCAAGCTTGTCTGAGACTATTGAGATGCTGGACATTTCACATGAACTTACGAACCGGTTTGTCGATATTTTTGCCTGGCAGATTGACTTTCAGCGCTTGCAAAAAGGAGATCGATTCAAACTTTTTTATGAAGAGCAACAGGTTGAAGGCAGCCCGATGGGGATCGGGAAGATATTGGGAATTTATTTTCAGCACTTCAATCACCCGTATTTTGCAATTCCTTTTGATCAGGGAGAAGGGACTGACTTTTATGATGAGGAGGGAAAGAGTTTGCGGAAGGCTTTATTAAAATATCCGATTGAATTTACGCGGATCAGTTCACAGTATAATCTCAACAGGTTTCATCCTATTGATAAGGTCTTCCGGCCTCACCTGGGCACTGACTTTTCTGCCCCCATGGGCACGCCCATTCGGTCGGTAGGAGATGGCATTGTTCTGGAAGCGCAATACAAAGGACGAAATGGTAATTATGTAAAAATTCGACATAACGCCACCTATACTACTCAATACCTTCATATGTCGAGGATAGGAACTGGGATGAAGCCAGGCGTTCGTGTCAAACAAGGGGAAACGATTGGATTTGTGGGGAGCACGGGCTTGTCGACAGGTCCTCATGTTTGTTACCGCTTTTGGCGGAATGGGGTCCAGGTTGACGCTTTGCGCGTTGAACTTCCCCCCGTTCAGCCCGTGAAAAACGAATTCAAGCCGCAGTTTGAGGAGGTGAAAGTACGTGTGTTGAGAAAACTTGATCTGATCTCACTCCCGGAACCTCCCGTCATTGTCGCGGCCAACTAAGAATTTACTTTTCTCTTTTACTTTAATAATTTACCCTGGTTTTCAAATGGAGAATTTGTGGTGATACGGACAATACTTTTCATTGCTGTTTTTTCGATCAGCCTCACGGGCAAGGCACAGAAAGTGGCCGTGGTGATGAGCGGGGGCGCCGCCAAAGGCATGGCCCACATTGGCGTGCTCAAGGCGTTGGAAGAAAATGATATTCCCATCGACTATGTGGTAGGTACTTCCATGGGTGGAATTATTGCCGGGTGCTACGCGGCAGGCATGAGCCCTGCCCAGATTGAAGAAACCATGTTGACAGATAATCTACTAAGATGGATCAATGGCCAGTTGGAGGATGGCTACAATTATTTTTATAATAAAAATGAAATTCGTCCTTCTTTCGTGAAATTAAATCTGTCGCTCGATTCTACGCTAAGTTTCAATCTAAATACCAGCCTTGCGAATGACATCTCATTAAACTTTGCCATTGCTGAAAAAATGGCACAGCCATCGGCCATTGCAAAAGGAAATTTTGATAGCCTTTTTGTTCCCTTACGTGTGGTGGCGGCAGAAATATTTACACAACAAGAAGTGATATTAAAAAGCGGTGAGTTAGGCGATGCCCTTCGCGCCACACAGACAGTCCCTTTCTTTTTCGAGCCCATCCGGGTCAATGGTCAGTATTTATTTGACGGAGGTGTATATAATAATTTTCCTGTCGATGTTGCCCAAAAAGAATTTCAACCGGGGGTAGTCATTGGATCCAATGTGTCAAGTAAGATTTATTACGAGTACCCCAAAGGCGAAGATGATAAACTCATCTCCAAGTCCCTCCTTTATCTTTTGCTAGACAAATCAGATCCAAGGCAAGTACCAGAGACCGGCATCTATATCCAACCCGACTTGACCCCTTTTACTGGTTTTGATTTTGCGAAAGCAAAAGCATTGATAGACAGTGGTTATGCCGAAACCATACGTAAAATGCCCGAGATAAAGGCGAAGATAAATGAGCGCAGGACATGCGAAGAGGTAGCAGAAACTAGAAATAATTTTAACAACCGAACTAGTCCTTTTTTGATCGACAATATTGTGATGAATGGGTTCAGTAACAATCAACGAAATTATATTAACCGGTTTTTCAAAGGAGGTAAACGCCCTCTTCATTTCAGTGATGTAAAAACAGGTTACTATCGTCTCGTCTCGGAAGACTATTTCAAAAATATTTATTCAAGTTTTTCATTTAAACCAGACGTAATGCATTTTGATTTTCAGCTGACCCGGCGCCCCCATAATAATTTCCAGGTGGACTTTGGCGGTGTGATTGCTTCACGGAATATCAGCAATATTTTTCTGGGACTGAATTATTATTACTTCAATAACATATTGACAAGAGCTAGTCTAAATTTTAGTACCGGAAGTTTTTACAAATCGGTTCAGGCAATGGCTCGCCTCGATTTTCCAAGCCTCGGCCGATTCTATCTGGAACCGGAAGCCACTTACAATAGTTGGAATTTTCTGGAAGCAGGAGATATTATAATACAGAAATCCAATGCAACTATTTTGACCCGCATCGATAGGAGAGTTGGATTAAATATCGGGGTACCGGTAGGAAAACAGTTTAAAGCCTCGATGTATGCCCACTACATCAGCAACAACGATGAATACATTGATAATCCGGTATTGATTTCCACCGATACGCTGGATGCGCTAAAGTTGAGCGGAGGCCGGTACGGAATAAGTCTCTCGACAAATACCCTCAACCATAAGCAGTATGCCTCCACAGGAAAGGCGTACCAGTTTTCTATCGATTGGTTTAATTTAATAGAAGAAACAAAACCAGGTAATACTTCAACATTGTACAAAACTGTGGTGCCTGAAAAAGGAAGAAGCTGGGTTCGGCTTTCACTAATCATGGAACAGTATTTCAGAAAGGGGATATACAGTTCTGGTTATTATTTGCATGGTAACCTCTCCAACCAGCCCGTATTTGACAATTACCAGGGTACCATTATCAATGCGCCAGGGTTTTTCCCTTTACAGGATAGCCGGATCCTGATACTTCAAAATTTTCGTGCCTTCAACTTTGTAGCGGGTGGCTGGCGCAATGTTTTTTCGCTGCGTAAAAACCTGGACTTCAGGTTGGAAGGATACCTCTTTAAGCCCTTTCAAACAATCGTGCCAGGACCGAATCAGGAGGCTGCGCTGACTGATGAAATCACGAAGGTCTATTTTACCGGAACAGCCGGAATGGTCATGCATTCAACCATTGGTCCGATAAGTTTTAGCGTCAATTATTATGATGATAGTAAAAGTCAACTGGGAGTATTGCTTCATATAGGGTTCCTGTTATACAATAAAACCTCTTTAGAGTAAAGAAACATGGCTTTTCTACAATTCTGCGAACCATAGGCAATACCCCTTTTGAAAATTTTAATTAAGTTTAGCCTTTTAATAGTCCACCTACTCTAAGGTCATGAAGCGATATCTACTCCCCTTCCTGTTGTTAGCCTTTTATTCTGGCCAAGGCCAGGTGGTTCAATGGGCCTCAAAAGTTATTGATTTTTCTTCTGAACTGACCCCAGTTCAGTATTCAGCGCAGCAGGCTTTGGGTAAACCAAATGTATTGCCTTCAGGGGGACAAAACCCTAATGCGTGGACCCCGGACAAGCCTAAGCGGTTGGAATTCCTGAAATTGGGTTTTGACACTCCGATGCAGATAGAGCAGATAGCCATCGCCGAGTCGCATAATCCAAGTGCTCTTTTCAAAGTGTATGCCTATGACGAGAAGAATACAGAGCATCTGATTTTTAGTTCTAATCCTGGCTCGGTGCCCACCAAGGCTATGATGCGCAACATTTTTGTGGAAAAGACGACTTATAAAGTGACCGCCGTTAAACTTGAATTTGATGGAGAGGCTTTGTCAGACTATTTCTCGATCGATGCGGTAGGAATTTCGGATGTTAATATCCGCATCATCCCTAATATCTCAATACCCGAATTGGTAAGTAAGGGCCTGGTTGTGGAGAAACTTGATAAAAATGTCAACAGTGATTATGCAGAGCTGAATCCATTGCTCTCTCCGGATGGTAAAACTCTTTATTTCTCCCGCAAGAATCATCCAGAAAATATGGGTGGAGTGAATGATAAAGAGGACATCTGGTTTTCTGAGCTCGGATCTGATGGCAAATGGGAATTGGCAAAAAATATGGGTCCTGAATTCAATAATGCCGGTCCGAATTTTGTTAACGCAGTGGCTACCACGCCGGATGGACAGGCAGTACTTGTGCTGGGGAATAAATACCTGCCCAACGGAAAAATGCTGGCGGGCGTCTCTGTAAGTACAATGATCAATGGCAATTGGACAAAGCCCATGGCCATTAACATTAAGAATGATTACAACTTCAATGAAAAAGCAAATTACTTCCTCGCAAATACGAGAAAGACTTTGCTCATGTCAATTGAGCGGGAGGATTCACGTGGCGGACGAGACCTTTATGTTAGCTTTCAACAAAATGACAGTTCGTGGACTGAGCCCCTCAGCCTGGGAAGCATCATAAATACGGCTAGCGAAGAGTCTGCACCATTTTTGGCGTCTGATGATAAAACCTTGTATTTCTCTTCGGATGGCTTCAGTGGATTTGGTGGCGCTGATGTTTATATGAGTAAGCGTCTTGATGATACCTGGACCAACTGGACTGAACCGCAGAATATGGGGCCAGACATCAATTCAAAATTGGACGATCTGTTTTTCAACATCCCATCTTCCAGCGAATTTGCATACTATTCACAAGGTATAACGGCCGACAATTCTGACATTTTGCGCGTCAAGTTACCCATTTATAAGACCCCTGAGCCCGTTGTGATTGTGAAAGGAAAACTTATTGATGGCAAGACAGGCAAACCGATTGGGGCAAAAATAATATATGAACGATTGCCGGATGGAAAGGAAATTGGAATCGTTTATTCCAATCCTGAAACCGGCGAATACGAAATTCATTTACCGGGGGGACAGCGGTATGGGGTGCGCGCGGAAGCTGACGGACATATTTCTGAAAATCAGAATCTGGATCTTACCAATGTGACGAAGAATGTTACGGAGACGCACGATATAAGACTCGCCCCGATTGAAATTACGGCTATTGAGCCTAACACCACTGTCCCACTGAATAACATCTTCTTTGACTTCAATAAATCGATATTAAAAGCTGCTTCATTCCCGGAATTAGACAGAATCGTTAGTTTGATGAAGGAAAAGAGGACTATGACGGTTGAAATCGCAGGGCATGCAGATGCCACAGGGCCAGAGAATTATAATCTATTGTTATCGGAATGGCGCGCAAAAGCCGTTACAAAATATTTGGTAAATAAGGGTATTGAAAAAGACAGAATCGTCACTGTATTTTTTGGTGAAGCAAAACCCATTGATACCAATGACACCAGGGAAGGACGGAAAAAGAACAGACGTGTAGAGTTCAAAATCACTAAACTATAAAAGATGAAAAAAATTAACGTACTGATTTTACTTGGTGCGCTAATCTCATTTGGTTCAGGCGCTCAGCAAAAGGACACACTGATCTATGCAATGGGAAAAATATTTAATCACACGACTAAAGAGCCGATTAGAGCAAAGATTACTTATCAGAGTTTGCCTTATGGTAACATTGTGGGCATATTAAATGGTTCCGATTTTTCCTTTCCCCTCTACGACAATAATAAATATTCCATAACAGTCGAAGCACAAGGTTTTGCTCCCTCCAAATACATGCTCGATCCGGGTACAGCCAATGGTGAGCGCAAAGTGATACAGGATATTGAATTGGGTCTTCCAGCCCCAGCTTTAGTGGCTGCAGAAACAACGCATCATGTAGGCAAAGTGATGCGGTTGGATGCTTTGATCTTTCAACTGCGATCTTCCGTCATTAGCCCTGAGTCCTTTCAGGAATTGAACACGGTGGTACAAATGCTTCACGACAACCCCAAGATGGTCATACAGCTGGAAGGTCATACGGACACCCGTGGCGATGCCAAAGAGAACCTCAAACTTTCAGAGCAGCGTGTGGATGCCGTCCGTGATTATTTAATTAAGCGTGGTGTGGATAAGAACAGGGTGAAATTGAAAGCCTTTGGAGGCGGTGCGCCATTGAGCCGTGAAAATACAGAGGAGGCCCATAAACTTAACCGAAGGGTGGAAGTGCGGGTCCTTGAAAATTAATTCGAAGCAAAACTATCAGATTTCTTCAGCCGGAAGCTTTTCAAGCGGGTAAGACAGTCTGTTTTAATATTTTCTTCCAACGAACTTTCAGATATCGTTTGAATCAGTAATAGACCCAGGGACTCGCAACGGGGAGAGGAATATTGACGATTCGCTTTTTCTAACAATGAAACACAAGCAACCCAGTCATGCCGGTTGTAAGCCTTTACAGCCTGGTTGAAGGTTAGGAGCCCGCTAAGATTTTCTTCTGATATTTCCTGACATAAACTGAAAGAATACTGGTAAAGGTATCCAGACGAATGATTTACCGAAGGAATATTCTTGCGGTATTCTTGGATTCGCTGTGCAATGGCTTCTTTACTCGTGATAAATCCCCTGAAAGGGTCCGTCGTTTCAATCATGACTTCTCCGCTGGAAGTTTGAATCATAAGGAAAATATGGTAATTGGTTTCTATGATATCGTACGAGTAATGAAGCTGGTCAAGTACATTACTGAAGAGGGCCGTCGCTGTCAGGCAATCATAATGTCCTGAAGAAAAAATTTCATCGAAGTCGGAATAGGCTTCGTACTTTTTCAGGAATCTGTTATGCATACCATTAAATATTTTTCGAAGCTGCCGGGATTCTTTCCGGTGCTTAGAGGAAACTGACTTAACGAATGCATGGAGTTGATCGGTGGCCATTGACTTAACATAAATTGAAGAGCCAGCAGTCTCAAGCAAAGAAGCCAGGTCACCTTGCGCTTTCGCATCGAGGCCAATGAGGAATAGTAGTATTAGAAAGACTTTTTTCAATTCCATTGTTACTAAATAGTTGATAAAATTACCGGTATGTTAACATATAAGCAACATTCTTAACATTAAGGTAACATTAGGCATATGAAATGAAAAGGGCTATTTTTAACCTATTAAGCCTAATTTTGCATGGAGATTATTGCTGAGGAAACTGCAGTATTACAGTTTTCACGAGTCTTTGAAAGGTTAAAAGCCAGGAGTCTTGCCCTTCGAAGTGAACCTTTGAAGGCCCGAATTGAACGATTGAAGAGGCTTGAAAAATGGTTGTATGCTAACCGTGAAAGAATTAAGAAGGCAGTCCATTCAGATTTTAGTAAGCCCCTTTTAGAAGTAGATACGTCCGAATTGTATCCGGTGCTTGTGGAGCTGAGGCACACATTGAAGCATTTGGAGCAATGGGCCAGGCCAAAAAAAATTGATGCCACACTTCCCTATGTCGGCACGTATTCTGAAATCCGTTATGAACCAAAAGGCGTGTGCCTGATCATTGCGCCGTGGAACTTTCCTTTTAATTTATGTGCTGGTCCGCTCATTTCCTGCCTGGCTGCAGGAAATGTAGCCGTAGTGAAGCCCTCAGAGCTCACGCCGTACACTTCACAATTGGTCATGGAAATGGTACGCGAGAATTTTGATGAAGACTTGGTCGTTGTCATTGAAGGTGCTGCGGATGTATCGACGGCACTCCTCGACCTTCCCTTTGATCATATCTTCTTTACCGGAAGCCCGGCAGTTGGTAAAATTGTGATGAAAGCGGCTTCGCAAAACTTAACTTCCGTTACCCTTGAATTGGGAGGGAAATCGCCAACGGTCATTGACGCAACGGCCAGCCTGAAGGATGCCGCCAAGCGAATTGCCTTTGGAAAATTCATGAACAACGGACAAACCTGCATTGCACCTGATTATGTTTTAATTGAAGAGTCGGTAAAGCAAAAATTTATTGCCTTGTTAAAAAATGAAGTTCAAAATCTTTTTGGTGCGGGCAAACCCATAGATGAAAACACAAAGGATTATGCACGTATCGTCAACAATCGCCATTTTCACAGGGTCAATAATTTGTTGAAAGATGCAATCGAACGGGGAGCAAAGCCGGAGTTGACGGGCCCTATTAACGAAAAAACAAATTTCATAGCCCCGGTAATACTTTCAGATATTCCTGTTGGAGCAAAGATTTTGGAAGAAGAAATATTTGGACCCCTGTTACCTGTTCTGACGTTCAAAACTAAAGAGGAAGCGCTTCTTCAGGTGAATGGTCGGCCGAAACCATTGGCGTTATATATCTTCAGTCAGGATCGCGCTTTTAGGGAATACATTCTCCAAAACACCTCAGCCGGTGGCGTTTGTATCAATGAATGTGTGCTTCAGTTTACGCATCCCAACCTTCCCTTCGGAGGCGTAAATAACAGTGGCATTGGAAAATCGCATGGTCAATACGGCTTTATGGCTTTTTCAAATGAAAAACCGGTCTTAAAACAAAAAGGCGGTTGGGCTGGTCCGTATTTGCTATATCCCCCCTACACGGAAAAAATGAAAAGAATTGTGAATGTGCTGTTAAAATGGTTTTAAAATGAACATTGCATCATGTAACCCTTTATCAGTGGGTTGTTGCGACAAGGATTTGTAATTTTGCTTCCCCTTTAATTTATTTTCATATGAAAATTCTGAAAAAAGCCCTGATAGGACTAAGTATATTTTTAATTTTATTGGTGGTGGCCGCCATGATCCTTCCGGTTGTTTTCAAAGATGACATTAAGGCGGCCATCGATAAATCAATCGCAGAAAATGTGAATGCGGATGTAGTATTTGATGTGAACAATTTCAGTTTGTCGGTCTTCAGGCATTTTCCCAGCATCACTGCAGAAATTTCTGATTTGGGTGTTTTTAACCGGGCGCCTTTTGAAGGTGAACATTTATTTGTGGTGAACAGGCTGGAGGTTGAGATCAACCTGATGGACATTTTGTTTGGTGGCCAACTCAGAATTAAGGGAATCACCCTGGTAAAGCCACAGATTAACGTAAAAGTCCTGCCCGATGGTCGCGCAAACTATGACATTTCATTTCCCTCTAAAGACACGATAAAGACGGCTGAAGAACCAGGTAAGTTTTCAATTGGGATAGATCATTGGGAAGTGATTAATGGGGACATCGAATACGATGATAAATCGATCCCTTATTTTTTATCACTAAGGGGAATGGACCACACCGGAAATGGAGATTTCACGCAAGATGTATTTGACCTAAAAACCCATACGGTAGTAGATACGGTTAACACATCAATGGGGGCAATGCAATTCTTGACCAACAAGCGTGCAGAGATAGACGCCGTGATTTCGATTAGCGAAAACATTACCAAGTATACGTTTAAGGGAAACTCGGCAAAAATCAATGACTTTGCCATGGGCTTTGACGGCTGGTTCAAAATGAACCCTGATAATTTTGGAATGGACATCACTTTCAAAAGCCCGGAGAATTCATTCAAGAGTTTGCTTTCTCTTGTACCGGGTATGTATTCCAATGATTTCAAAAATATTGAAACAAAAGGAGAGCTTTCTTTTTCTGGATTTGTCAAAGGCACTTATAGCGACAAGCAAATGCCGGCATTCAATCTCGACCTCAAAGCAAAGGATGCGATGTTTAAATATCCTGACTTGCCGACTGCCGTGAGCAATATCAACATAGACCTTTTGGTTGATAACAAAGATGGCATTGTTAACAACACATTGGTTGACCTGAAGAAACTGCATTTGGATTTTGGTTCCAACCCGGTCGATGCGCGCGTCCGTGTTGAAAATCTGAGAGACTATCGAATGGACGGGAATTTGAAGGCCACACTCAATCTTGCCGAATTGAATAAAATGTTCCCCATGGATGGTCTGGAGATGAAGGGGGTTTATTCGGTCAATGCTTCTGCAAAAGGTGTTTATGACAGCCTGAAGAAATTGATCCCCTCTATTGATGCTTCCATGACATTGGCAGATGGGTATGTAAAATCTTCACAATTCCCCTTGCCTTTACAAGAGCTTAAAATGAAAGCCACAATAAAAAATGCATCGGGCAAAATGGCGGAAACGGTTATTGCTGTAAATGATTTTTCCATGATGCTCGATGGTGAAAAACTTGCCGCCAGTATGGTGATACAAAATCTGGACGACTACACCTGGGACATGAAAGTCAATGGAGGTGTTGACCTGGAGAAAATGACAAAGATATTTCCATTCAAAGACATGACTCTGGCAGGAAAAGTGAATGGAGAGATTAAGACCCAGGGTAAAATGTCGGATGTGGATGCAAAGCGTTATGATAAACTTCCTACGAGCGGCTCAGTTTCCCTCCGGAATTTTAAATTCCTTAGCAAAGACATGCCGACGGTTACGATTACGCAAGCCGACGCAGTTTTTGATCCCCGAAAAATGGAGTTGAGCAAAATGAATGGGACGATCGGGAAGAGTGATTTCAACGTCAACGGTATTGTGACAAACTATCTTGGATATGTTGTAAAAAATGAAACCATCAGCGGTACGGTTAATTTTAATTCAAAACTGCTGGACCTGAACGAATTTATGACGGATTCAGGTTTGCCATCAGCCACTGACACGACTTCATTTGGAGTTATCCCAATCCCCCAAAATATTGATTTCACATTAAAATCGACCGTCTCTACAGTTAAGATTATGGACTACACCCTGAGTGATGCTCATGGAGATGTTATCTTAAAAAATGGCATTGCGAATCTCAGCGGAGTAAAATTCAACATGTTGGGAGGAGCTTTCGCCGTAAATGGCGCTTACAATGCAAAGGATATCAGCCATCCGAAGTATGATTTTGATTTGAAAATTGAAAATCTTTCTATCCAGCAGGCGGCTACTTCGTTTTCTCTTGTAAAGACCTACGTGCCGATAGCCGGATTAGTCACGGGAAATTTCTCCACTGATTTTAAAGTTAATGGGGAGCTGAAGCAGAATATGATGCCCAATCTCGCAACCGTTAATGGCGGGGGCCTCATTAAAATTGCAGAAGCGATATTGAAGCAGTCGAAATTGGTATCAGGTATTTCCTCTCTGACTAATTTGAACAACACGAGTGAAGTAAATTTAAAGAATGTTCTAATGTCAGCCACCATCAGCAATGGACGGTTAAGTGTAAAGCCATTTGATGTAAATTTTGGAAACTATGCGACCACTATTTCCGGAAGCACCGGACTGGATGGCTCCATCGATTATGCTCTGAAAATGATGATACCGGCAGGACAGTTGGGGTCTCAACTACAAGGATTCGTAAATAAATATACGGGAAGCAATAACCCAACTGATAAGATACCAGTAAACCTGGGTGTAAGCGGTACCTACAGCAATCCAAAGACAACCTTGATATCAACGGACCAGCAACAACAGGTAAAAGAGGTGATTACTAAAGAAGCTGAGAAGAAAAGCCAGGATGCCGTTAAACAACTTACGGAAGGTGTCAAACCGGAGGATGTTATGAAAAATATATTGGGAGGCAGTCAGACCGATACCACCAGTAAAGAGAAGAAGGACACAACGGCTACCCCGCAGCCCCAGGATCTTCTGCAAAATAAACTTCAGAATTTATTGAAGAAGAAGAAACAATGAGCTATTTAATATGGATTAAGCAGAAAAAAATTGGTGGCTGAATAGACCACTAACCATAACAGGATTATCTACTGAAAATACAATTTTTGCCATGGATTACACGGATCTCAGAAAACTGTCATTGAAAGGGGAGTCGACGGGCAACACCCATTTGAATATTTAAAGTCGTGATCTTCGTGTGCCCTTTTTGTGCCCGTTGTGCCTGCGCACCGAAGTGCTTCGACCACACAGGTGTGACCTGTATTAATGGATTTTCTCCAATTTGTTTCCGGTAAAAAAACCGTCTTTGATCAACAGCATCAATTGTTCTTTGGTAGGCGTGATCTCATAAAAAGTGTCTTCCTTGCCTTTAATTTCCCGTACTTGAAAACGCTTTGAAAGTTTTTTCAATACAGATTTTCCCCTGGAATTGTCTCCAATGTTAATAGACATGAAATCAAGAGAACCGGCGGCCTTTGGCTTTATCAATCGCAATACCCATTGATTGCCTGATCTGAAATTAACGAAGTAATAATTTTCATAATATTTCACTACCAGGGAATCACTTAGGGTGCCACGTCCCAACCAGTCGTTGTTCTTCCCATCTTTGAAATGATAACCCCACGATTCGATAAAAAGTGTGTCGGTGTCGTTGTCCTGGTTATCCATACCGCGGTAACGGCCTTGTAACGACTTAGGTATTTCTTTCAAAGAAGTGACACCAGCAGGTTGGGGCTCGCGGAAGGAAACTTCCTTGCAAGATGCTAGCAATATACACCAGCATAGAATTAAACCCACTGTTTTCATGATCCCGAATAGTTAATTCTAATCAACAAAGGTATAACGGATATCATCAACTTGTATTTTGTGATAACGCAGAGTAACCAATGCTACCAGCATATGTCCTGATTCGTGATTTTGGCCAAATAACCCTTGGCCTTCATGATCAATTCCGGTTGCATTAATTTTTCTTTTCGCTTACCAGTTCTCCAATAATTCTCAAACCATCGAGTGTGAGCATAGGGTCTACCATTTGAAAGAATCCTTTCAGTGAAGTAATTACGAAGGAAAGTCCTCCGGTGGCAATCACCGGACAGTCTGTTTTTAATTCTTTCCGGATGGCTTCGACTACACTTTTTACCAGGCCGTCATATCCAATTACAATTCCCGATTGAATGGCAGTAACTGTATTCTGACCCAGTGCCGACGTTGGCATTTCCAGCGGTACATCGAAAAGTTTAGCAGTGTTTTGTGAAAGTGCCCTAACGGCGGTGCGTAATCCAGGGACAATGGATACGCCTAAAATCTTACCTTCTCCAGACACTGTGGTAAAGGTAAGGGCCGTACCAAAATCAACGACAATACAGGTTTGTTTGAATCTAAAATATGCGGCTACGGCATTCGCAACCAAATCCGAACCTATTTCATATGGATTTAAGACTTCGATGGGCAACGTTTCATAAACCCCCGGGCCCAGAATCACCGGCTCCCGTTTGGCGAGAGAGCGTATTACATTCTTTATCTTGTTGGTCAGGCCAGGCACAACGCTGCTGATCACGATGGTTTCAACCTTTTCAATGTGTAACCCAGCCTCCAGAAAGTTATCGCGGATTTTTATGCCGTAAAAGAGCTCGGGCTGATCAATGCGTGCAGGGATGCGCCATTGATGCTCCCAGGAGTTGTTGTGCCAAAGACCCACGGTGATGTCACTGTTTCCGATATCAAAGGCAAGGAGCATACGGAAAGATAATTAAATTCGGACATTGCTGACATAAGGTTGTCATATCATAAGATTAGGTTGTGACAGAATGAATAAAAAACCAAAAAGCTGGTTTACACGGACAGTTGACGATATAGTGGATGCCCTTCCAAAGAACGAGCAGGTTATTGTTAAAAGACTGCGTTCCCTGGTATTGGAGTGTCTTCCCAAAGCGAAAGAAAAGAATACGTACGGAGCTCCATTCTACACCCACCACCGCATGATCTGCTTTATCTGGCCGCCGTCGATTAACTGGGGTGATAAAAAATATACCCTTAAGGAGCGAGGGGTAACTTTAGGATTTTGCCAGGGAAACTTAATGGCAAATGAGGATAGAACATTACTGGCGGAAAACAGGAAGCAGATGTATTGTGTGTACTATAGATCGTTAAAAGAAATCGATGACCAGCAAATTCGCTCATGGTTATTTGAAGCAGAATTAATCGATGAAAGTTTTGCGAAACGGAAAGGTTCACGCAAAGTATCTTAATAAATGCATTATGTTAATTGCAAAATAACTCCAAGCTCTATCCACTGATGCAGTCTACCCTAATTTTCATACCAATAGCTATGAGAGGGTATTTATTGACCTCCACGGCCGGGTGGCCGCGCATTCGCAGTCGGGCTGAATTTTCTCCTCACACCCGCAAACCCTTGCTAGGGCTGCGGGAAAATTAGGCCCTCCTCGTGAATGCTGGAAATTTTATCGAACTAATGACAAAAAGTTATCTGAAGCTGAATGGATTTGAATGAGGGCATAAGCTAAGGCGCATAAGTCCCAAAGTTTAAATAATCTCACAAGATGGGAACTGCTGCGCGTGGGCGTCCACGAACGGCGCGGCGCAAACCGAGGCACGTGGGTAGGCAAGGCGGTTAGCGCGCGGAGGTGCGCAGCGTTCGTGGAGCCTTTTTCTTTTGGTTACTTTTCTTTTGGGCAAGCAAAAGAAAAGTAACAAGGATAGTAGTATACGGTATGATTAGTCAATATTTAAGCCATTTACGCAGTTTGAGACATGAGTTATATATTAGAAAGGCGCTAAGGAAATCGCAAAGGTCGCAAACCAACTCCGATGCTCCTCTGCTGTGTAAAATAACAATTGTCTTAAAGTCTTACTGTGGCCGGCAGATACTTGGCAATCAAATCCTCATAATACGGTCTAAGCTTCTTCACATCAGGCGGAACAGGATTCTTGGAATACAAATCGTAAGGATTGAACTTCTTCACCCATTCAAACATCGTTTGGTCGTGATCATTCAACAAATGATCATAGGCCCCCTCCCGGTGCTGGGCATAGAAGGAATGATACCGGATCATGTACAAGGCAGGTTCGGGCAGGTAGTCTTTCGTGATATGGTACAAATATTCATCATGGCCCCAAGACATTTGCACATTTTTCAGTCCGCAGTTCTTAGAATAGATGCCGTACTTCGATAGGTACTTCGGATTTTTATTGTCCGGGTTTGACTCAAAAAATTCAGGATAAACGATTTTGTCGGAGTATGGAACTCCTACCGGGAAAGTGTCTCCAACCACAGCCCACTGAGGCTCACCAAAGAGGCACAGTACTTTTCCCATATCATGGATAAAACCCGTCAGCACAAACCAGTCAGGGTGTCCGTCGGCACGGATCGCTTCAGCCGTTTGCAGTAAATGCTGCAATTGGTCCAGCGCGGTATCGGGGTCCGAGTCATCGACCAGGGTATTTAAGAATTCCATGGCCCCCCATACTGGTAACGCTTTGCGGTTAAACTTGAGAAATTCCTTTTTCTTTTCAACTACAAAATCGTAGGTCTGGTAGGTATGGTTGAGCCGGTAAAAATTCTTTACCGTATCACGCGCGGGTGTATCATAATTTCGGAAATCATCTTTGGCCTTGGCAGGCTCGTTCGGTGTGGGGTACCTCTCAAGAATATTTTCTTCCCACTCGTCCATATTTTTGAGCGGGCTGATTTCTTCTTTGGAAAATGTGGAATGGTCGCGCATAACCGGATTTTTATGTCAATTTACGGAACTACACAAAATTAGTAACGTTCGGGCTTACCAAAAAACGGAATAAAGGGCCACCAGGATACCCAGAATTAGAACCGACCAGGTCACGAAGGCGGGCGAAGTCCTGAATAAGGACGTGTCGAGTGCGATTACATCTTTTGGCTCTTTCTGTTTTTTCGCCAACAAGCTGATGGCAATCATCAATGCCGCCAACGCGACAAAAACAATCGTCATTCTATCAAGGAAAGGGTAATCGGGAAAAATGCCGTGCGTCCACTGCGGAAGGAATTTGAGAATGGCAGAGAGGGGAATGGTAAGCAGTGCTGCGGTGAGTGCGGCCGTGGAGGTGGTTCGCTTCCAGAAAAATCCAAGCATAAAAATAGCCAGGATTCCGGGGGAGACAAATCCAACGTATTCCTGGATAAACTGGTAAGCCTGATCCAGGGTTCTCAAAGCGGGCGCGACCAAACAGGCCAACGCCATGGAAATCATGACCGTCCATCGTCCTGTGTTTACCAGTTCTCTTTCAGAAGATTCTTTGCGGAGAAATTTCTTATAGATATCCAGTGAAAAAATTGTCGCGATGCTGTTTGCTTTTCCTGCCAGCGAGGCAACGATCGCGGCGGTAAGGGCAGCGAAGGCTAAGCCCTTCACACCCGATGGCAAAAGGTTCAGCAAAGTAGGGTAGGCATGATCGGGCTTGACAGCGCCGACTACATCCACCATTTCCGTTTGGAACATGCCGTTCTGGTACAACACGAAGGCAGCGATTCCTGGGATGACGGCAATCACCGGGATCAATAATTTGAGAAAAGCGGCAAACAAAATTCCATTCCTCGCTGTCTTCAGATCGGCCCCCAAAGCACGTTGGATAATATATTGATTGCATCCCCAGTAATTCAGGTTGTTGATCCACATGCCGCCGAGTAAAACCGACAGTCCGGGCAGGTCCTTGTAATATGGATGGGTCCGATCGAAAATCATGTGGAAGTGTGTTGGCGCTTTTACCCGGATCAGTTCGAAACCTTTTATAATGTCCGACCCAAAACCAAAATGCTCGGATACCATGGTGAGCGACAGATAGGTTGTCATGAGGCCCCCCAGAATCAGCACCAATACCTGAAAAACATCGGTATAGCCGATCACTTTCATTCCACCCAGCGTCACTACGATGGAGAACACCGCCAGCCCGGCGATGCATACTTCAAATGAAATTCCGGAAATGGAGGAAATTGCGAGCGCACCCAAATAGATGATGGAGGTAAGATTGACAAACACATAAACGAGCAGCCAGAAAATGGCCATGACAGTGCTCACGGTGGTATTATACCGCATCGAAAGGAACTGCGGCATCGTGTATATTTTATTTTTTAAATAAATTGGGACAAAAAAAACCGCTACAATGATCAATGTAGCGGCGGCCATCCATTCATAGGTGGAAATTGCCAGCCCCAGCGCGAAGCCTGAGCCCGACATGCCGATAAAATGCTCTGCTGAAATATTGGAGGCAATCAGGGAGGCACCAATGGCCCACCAGGTCAGTGACCCTTCAGCCAAAAAGAAATCTTTTGAACTGATTTGTTTTGCACGCCTCCTTTGGAAGATGTAATACCCATACGCGCAGATGAATACCAGGTAAATCAGGAAGACGATACAGTCGGCTGAACTCAGGTGATTCATGATTAAATATAGAAGGTTTCAAGGTGGTAAGAGAAGAACGCTCGATACGTTATTTGAACCGGGCGACAAATTATTTAATAGTCAGGACTTTGATTCGTGTCCTTTGTCATTTCTTCGCGAACGGGACCACGCGATAGTCATGACGATTGCCATCAACACCCACGACATCAGGGGGACCATTAGGAATACAAAAGCAGGCTTCGTCCCGGGCGGACTCCACATGCCACTATATCCAATTATCGAAGCAGCAGGGATCACCAGCATCAGAAAGTAAAGTGTCATGCGGGTAGATTCTCTATAACGCTTTACCGTGATTGCATGTAATTTTTTTAGAAAAGCTCGTAAAATCCCTTACCCAAAAACTTTTCAGGCTACAATAAGTAAATCGAATGAGGTGCATATACATGCTTTTACGAATTATTCTCTGCGGGGTAACTGTTAAGCAGTTCCACCATTTAATATTTCACAATGCACCCGTCTCCAGAATTCTGACCGGGTTGGCTAATGCCTTTACGCCAATGCCTAAACGAGCTTCCATTCGATTTTATATCTCCCGTTATCAGGGTTTATATTTTTTGTTCCTTAAAAATGGTGAATTCTGATCAACGCCTCCCGATCCGGGTGGCTGCCAACAGGGCCACAAATGGAGAAAGAACCCAAGCTGTGAAGAGTACGAGCAATAGAAATGGCGGATGAGTAGCGGAGAGCATTAAACATATTGATCCCACAGCCCCGGTCACCACGAAGATTAGGGCGATGGTTCGCAGGAGGATAAACTTGTTCTGGGAATTTTCCGGGTTCATAGGGGTTGACCTGTGTGCTTGGTGGTTCTTTTGTTATCTAATACTCTGTGTGTATCCCTCTGTGGTAAAGCGCATATCTGTTCTGTTAATCTTTATCATACTTCCATAAGCCATAGCTTTTTGTCCATTGATGAGTTTTATGCCGGTACCAGAAATGTAATGACAGTGAAAAACCAAAGAGGATTAGTAGAATGATCCATAGAATAGATCTTCCCCAAAAGACGTAGATCAAACAGCCCAATACAACGTACTTTACAACCCTGAACCAAACAGGTTGAGCATGTTTTGAAAATGCAACCTCCAGCTCGCGTTTAATGATATTCCGAAATGACAAAATTCAATCCTTTTATTGTTTCACGGCGACAATTCTTATTCGTTTATAATCAGCATACCAGACTCCATCTACCCAATGGGTCTCTTTTAGCCTGTTCTGAACTTCATTTAAAATATCTTCTTTTATTACTTCCGAAAGTCCGGTAAAGAAATTGGCACCAAACATTAAAAACCAGTCTTTAATACCTTGATTACTTTTTAATGGTGTGAATCTGTCCAAGTGCTCAGCGCGTATTACCCTGAAATTTGCTTTTTCCAGTTCGGTAGAATATTCACCAATGGAGGGGTAATACCAGAAATCAATTTTTGCATTGTTATGATAACCTCGTTCTGTAAAACTTCTTTTAACGCTTTTAACATTTGTTGATTATTCCCTTTCCCTCCAAATTCAAGTACTATTCTTCCATTATTTTTGAGAAGCAAATTCATTTTCTCTATCACCTTTTCCTTTTCAGGTATCCAATGGAGCACTGCATTGGAGAAAATTGCATCAAATTGGATATCAAATATAAGTTCCTTTGCGTCCATTTGGTGAAATTCTACTTCAGGAAATTTGGATTTTGCACTTTCAATCATCTCTGCTGAACTGTCAACCCCTATTACTTTGGCACCTGAAAGGAAAATCTCTTTGGTTAAATCGCCGGTTCCACATCCTAAGTCGAGAATGGTCTCCGTTGGCTTTGGATTTAAATATGATAGAATTCCTTCTCCGTATTTTGATACAAAATCATGAGATATATCATAGAGGGTGGGGTTCCATTTCATATTTGTGGTTTTCTGAGGAATCACTTATTCAACATTATTCAGGTCTTACAACTGACAATTTCTTAATATAATCCGGAGTAGCAGGCTCACCTTTAAAGAAGTCACCCTTTTTACCTTGTGAAAGAACCCATCGGTCAATCCAGGAAATCCCCCAATTCCCATAGGCGGTTACCTGGGTCTTATAAGCATCATCTTCCAGTGCTTTATCAATGGAAATAAAGGCATAATTATTTTTGTGGAACATCTTCGCAAGAGAATCTATGTAGTCCGAATTAAGCAAACTGGCGTGAAGGAGTAAAATTTGGTTTATATTTCTTCCGAAAAGTTTATAAGCCTGCTGCTCAAAATATTTCAACTTCTGCTCCATATAGACAACATAATCCGAACCGATCTGCTTCATTAGATTAATATCTTTTTTATCATTCGCTCTTTTGTAAGCCAATGCGAATAAATAATCTTCATTGTCAATGGTAACTGGCGCTACAATGTACCCATGGTTTAAGAGAAAGAGACTCAACGAATCGCTTTTTTCCTTTGAATTGCCCACATGTAAAAACGGATGTCTGAAATATTTGAGTTTAATACTTTTTCGCTTGAGTAATTCTTTGGTTACTAATTCGCCTTTTAAAATATCCTCAGAATATTTCTTCAATGAAATAGAATTATAGTCAGGATGAGAGAATGTATGGTTGCCCAGTTCCAGATCATTATCCACCCAATGTTGAAGTAATTGAACTTGAAATGGGATGGTAATATTGTTATTATATAATTTGATCTCGTTCACAAAACCAATGGCTGGAATTTTATTTGCTGTTAGAGAGAATATGAGTCTGTTCATTAAATCCTTTTGAAAAACGGTATCCGTAATCCCATAAGTCACAATGGGCAAATCATCAACTGAAAAACAAACTTGTTTCTTCTGGCCAAAAGATGGCAACAGGCCAAAAATAAAAAGTGCAAAACAAACCAATGTTCTCATGTTGCTGTAATGGATAGGTTCAAAAATAGAAGGATTAGCGATCCTTTGCCAAAGCTACTTTTTATGGCAATGCTGAAAATAGCGGATTCAGTCATTCCCTTTGGCGCTTTCATTTAAAAATTTCATATTCGCAGCCTTCAAATATTACATATAAATAACAAACAACCCGTTAAATTCTTATGAGTAGAGCCATCAATTTTTCCGCAGGACCCGGTGTATTACCACTTGAAGTATTGAAGAAAGCACAGGAGGAACTGGTCGATTATCGGGGAGCCGGAATGTCGGTCATGGAAATGAGTCACCGTTCCAAGGAATATGAGGCAATCATTGGGGGTGCGGAAAAGAACCTCCGCCAATTGATGAACATCCCGGTAAACTACAAAGTACTCTTTTTGCAGGGCGGCGCCTCCATGCAGTTTGCCATGGTGCCGCTGAATTTGTTCTCTGCTGCCAGGAAGGCCGATTATGTGTCAACCGGGGCTTGGGCCAAGAAAGCAATATCGGAAGCAAAACGATATGGCACCGTAAAGGTCGTGGCATCGTCGGAGGATAAAAATTTTAACTACATACCCGCCCTCACACCAGGAATTTTCTCCGCGGATGCAGACTATGTCCATATTACCACCAACAACACCATTTACGGAACTACCTACCCGGTGCTGCCGGATACCGGGAAAATTCCTCTGGTAGCCGACATGTCCTCCAACATTCTTTCCCAGGAGTATGATGTCACCAGATTTGGACTCATCTATGCAGGCGCTCAAAAAAATGCCGGGCCGGCGGGAGTTACCATTGCCATTGTCCGCGAAGATCTCCTCGGTCATGCGCTGGACATTACCCCCACAATGATGGATTACAAAATCTATGCTGACGAAGGCTCCATGTACAATACGCCCCCTTGTTATGCCATTTATATCATGGGACTTGTTTTCGAATGGTTGCTGGAAAAAGGAGGAGTGAGAGTGATGGAGAAAGAAAACAGGGAAAAGGCCGCCGTTCTCTATGACTTTCTCGACCAGTCAAGATTATTTAAAGGTACAGTTGAGCCGAAGTCAAGGTCACTGATGAACGTACCGTTTGTTACAGGCAATGAAGCGCTCGACAATAAGTTTATTTCGGAAGCAAGCAAGAGTGGATTAAAAACCCTCAAGGGACATCGGTCGGTGGGTGGTATGCGTGCTAGTCTTTACAATGCCATGCCGCGTGCTGGCGTTGAAACGCTGGTGGCCTTCATGAAGGAATTTGAAAAAGCAAATAGCTGACGAATGAGCGCCAAATACAAGATCCAGACTTTCGACAAGATCGCATCGGAAGGGCTAAAACGATTTCCAATGGACAGCTACGAAGTGGCCTCCGAGTTCAAAACCCCGGATGCTTTGTTGTTGCGAAGTTATTCCTTGCACGATCATCTTTTTGCTCCAAGTGTGAAAGCCATTGCCCGGGCGGGAGCGGGGGTCAACAACATTCCTGTTGAAAAATGTACTGCCCTCGGCATCGTAGTCTTCAACACGCCTGGCGCCAATGCCAACGCGGTAAAAGAATTGGTCCTGGCCAGCCTCTTTTTGGCTTCCCGGAAAATATTCCAGGGGATTGCCTGGTCGCAGTCATTGAAGGGAAAGGGGTCAGAAATACCGAAGTTGGTGGAAAAGGGGAAGGCAAACTTTGTGGGCCCCGAGGTTTTAGGGAAAGCATTGGGCGTCATCGGCTTGGGTGCGATTGGAATGCTCGTGGCCAACGCAGCAGAAAGCCTGGGCATGCGTGTGATCGGATATGATCCATATATTTCCATCGATGCCGCCTGGCAATTGTCCAAGCACGTAGAGAAAGCCAGGAGCCTTGAAGCATTACTGGCTGAGTCGGATTACATCACCCTGCACGTTCCGCTGATGGACAGCACCAGGGGATTTATCGATAAGTCGAAGTTGTCCGTGATGAAGGATGGTGTCAAGATTCTGAATTTTGCCCGTGAAGGACTCATCAACAAAGCCGATGTACTCAATGCATTGAATAATGGAAAGGTGGCATGCCTGGTCACCGACTTTCCTGAAGAAGATTTGCTGGATCACGAAAAGATCATTTTGGTGCCGCACCTGGGGGCTTCCACTCCTGAGTCCGAAACTAATTGTGCCCTAATGGCCGTGGACCAATTAAAAGATTTCCTCGAAAACGGGAATATCAAAAACTCCGTCAACTTCCCCGCTGCCGACGTGCCCCGGAACAATTCAGCCCGTATCATCATCGCGAATAAAAACGTACCGGCCATGGTGGGTAAAATTGCCGCGGTCCTGGCAGAACAGAACATCAACATCGCCGACATGCTGAACAAACACCGGGACGAGCTGGCGTACAACATTATTGACATCGACGGGAACATCGACGAAACTCAGGTGGCGAAGATCAGATTGATTGAAGGAATCATACTGGCAAGGGTGTTGCCTGCCATTCGGTGAGAGACGTAAATATAATTCCATCTAACAAAAATTTACGTATTGAACTGGAGTCAAAAATGCACTTAACCGCCTGCCTGCGCGTAACCGCTTCGGCGAAGGCAGGCAAAGCCCTCAAGGAGAAAATACACAAGGGGCGCAAAGAAAGTCAAAGGCATTAATCTTTGCTTCCTCAGCGTCTTATCCTTTAGCGCTCTTGGCGGTAAAAGGTCTGCATCTTAATATTGAAAAACAATTGTCACAGTTAGCCAATATGTTTTACAAAAGAATTTGCATTGGAATCTATGAAATCAGAAAAGCCGTCCGCATGCTGATCTAATCCGCCACTATGAAAATCAAACCATTCAAAGGCTTCCGCCCCGTAAAAGACAAAGTGAAAGCCGTCGCCTCTCGTCCCTATGACGTTCTTAACTCTGAAGAAGCTCGGGAAGAAGCGAAAGGCAATCCATATTCTTTTCTGAACGTTGTCAAGCCGGAGATCACCCTTTCGCCGGAAACCGATCACTATAGTCCTGAAGTATATGCCGCCGGCAAAAATAATTTTATGAAACTGGTCACAGAAGGTGTATTCCTCCAGGACCAACAAGACAGTCTTTATATCTATGAACTCATCATGGATGGACGGTCACAAAGTGGCATCGTTGCCTGCGCGTCGGTGGAAGACTATTGGGATGGCCATATCAGGAAGCACGAACTTACGCGCCCGGACAAGGAGATGGACAGGAAAAACCATGTTCGCGTTTCGATGATGAATGCCGAACCGGTGTTCTTTGCCTATCCAGCTGACAAGGACCTTGACAAAATAGTGGAGGGAATAAAGAAAAGCGAACCTGCCTATTCATTTGTTACCGACGACAACATCACCCATCGTTTCTGGGTGGTGAACCAGCCTGAGCAAATTTATACCATCCTCTTAGCCTTTGAAAAAATGCCAGCAACTTATGTCGCCGACGGGCACCACCGAACAGCCGCAGCAGCATTGGTGGGCAGCGATCTCAGAAAGGAAAACCACCATCATACTGGAAAGGAGGCCTATAATTATTTTTTGGCTGTTCACTTCCCCGATAATCAGTTGACGATCCTGGACTACAACCGTGTGGTGAAAGACCTCAACGGGCATACGCCGGGAGCATTTATCCAAAAGCTAAAAACTTCTTTCCAGGTGGGAAAAAAAGGAAAAGAAATCTACAAACCTTCGCGGCTTCATGAGTTCAGCATGTACCTGGAAGGCCATTGGTATGCGCTGCAGGCCAAAGCGGATAGTTACAAAGACCTTGACCCTATCGGGGTGCTGGACGTGACCATCCTATCGGAGCAAATATTAAAACCCTTGCTCGACATCCAGGACCTGCGCACCGACCAACGCATTGATTTCGTTGGCGGCATGCGCGGGTTGAAAGAACTGGAGCGGCGTGTAAACAGCGGTGAGATGAAAGTGGCCTTTGCACTATATCCCGTCTCTATGAAGCAACTGATCGACATAGCAGATAGCGGAAAGATCATGCCTCCTAAAACGACCTGGTTTGAACCGAAGTTAAGGAGTGGGCTGGTGGTGTATGCGTTGAGTGGTGATTAATTAAACAACCAATACAAAAGTGTAGTCCAAAGTTCAAGGTTTAAAGTCCAAAGTTGAAGACAACATTCAGCGATAAAAATTGAGACTATCCCAGGTACAAATATCTGAAATTTGAAACGCCGATAATAGAGATCACTTGCCTGAATAAAGTATCTCCGAAAAAGTATTGAATAATGAAGTGGTCGCAGGATGGTTGAATGGAAGATGTTGAGTATAGATACTGGCAGCAACACCTGACTCATAGTCAATATAGAAAAATGTATTGTACAATCCTCCCCACAAAACAGTGCCTGCCTTGCGGCCATAATTCCGATCATCGGTATCGATTAACCATGCTAAGCCCCACTTTGAATCGGCAGAAGTTATTCCCCTCATATCACAACAAAAACCCGGATCAAAAAAGGCCCCAGCCAATTTCATGGAGATATCACCAATTTGATTTTTGGTCATTTCCTGGATTGTCTCTTTCTTAATAATAATGGTATTCTTCAATGTTCCATAGTTGAGCAGGCATTGCAGCAATAGCGTGTAGTCATCCGGTGAAGAAAAAAGACCACCATCTCCCCGGTAATCGGTTACCGCATTTTTTGGAATACGATTGGACGATTCCGTAAGGCGTTGCTTCCCATCGACCCCTCGCGCACCCCTTGAAACAATAAACTGTTTAAGTGAGTCGGGAACATTAAACCAGGTCCGGTTCATTCCCAGCGGTCCGGTTATATGAGTTCTGAAATACATTTCCAGGCCCATGCCTGAAATCTTTTCAACCAGCTTACCCACCCAATAGGTACTGGAACCATACAAGAATTGTATTCCGCTCTCAAAGCGCTTGGGTGAATCTTTATGATCCCATTTGCTTTGGTCAAAGTTGGCGAGCTCAATATCTGTAGAAGCATAACCAAAACCGGATGTATGAGTCAGCAGGTGCCGAAGTGTGATGGGATTTTTTGGTGAATTCAATTGCCCATTGGTCAGGATGGGTATTTTAGCCATCTCAGGTAGTAATAAAGAAAGATCAGCATCCAGTTTAATAAGTCCTTGTTCAACCAACTGCATGGCAGCCACGCTGGTCACCAATTTTGTCATCGACGCGATTCGAAAAATATGTTGAGGCGTTACTTTCAAATTTTCACTCCAGATTGCATTTCCGTAAGTATATGTAAGCCGTTCGTTCTTGTTGTTAATGGCGATTGCGACCACGGCGGGCAAATCGCTTTTTTTCATGGCCTTATCCATGAGGGCTTTTACGCGCTCCTGGGTCGGAAAGGATTTACCCCCATTTTGTCCAATGGCTGATGGATCTATCAGCAGCAGACCGTACATCAGGAGCAATAGTGTTTTCATAATATTGATAGACGTTGTCAGGCTGTTTCCATCAAATATATGATAACCAATTTCAGCATGGATGACGCAATGTTAGTTTTTTCATAAATTTGGATTGACTGAGTCAAGTGGAATTGGAATAAAAAAAACGAACCTATGACAACACTTACCACCTACCTCTTACTGGATGGAAAATGTAAATCCGCCATGGAATTTTACAAGTCATGCTTTGGAGGCGAGCTCACGATGACGACGGTCGGCAATTCGCCGATGAAGAGTTTCTTCCCTGAAAATATGCATGACAAAGTTGTTAACGCCAGGCTTATCAGTGGAAATATCTCCATCTCAGCCTCTGATTGGCTGAGGCCTTTAGATACTCCTGTCCAGGGCAACATGGTTTGCCTTTACATCAGTGGAGGGACTTTCGAGGAAATAAAGGTTCTCTTTGAAAAACTCTCCGTGGGCGCCCAGGTCACTGATCCTTTCAGTGAGCAATCTTTTGGATGGTACGGAGCCTTGAACGATCAATTTGGTATCCGGTGGATGTTTCATTCAGACAAGGACCAGTGACCTTTTCATAGGCAGCTTTTAATGCGGCTGATCAGAAATTACAAACACTTGCCTTCGTTGTTGTCTTCTTCAGGATACCTGAGGTCCTTCTGGTTTATTTTTTGTCAGCTTATCTTCTGGTTTTTCCTGAACAAACCAAGCCATTGGCAGTGCAACGGCAATCATCAGTATTCCTAAAATCATTACTCGATTGGCGATACGTGCCGTTTCAGTATGCTTGAATCAGAACGTCCGTTGGTATATTTAATTTCTCATGCAATTGCCGGATCATTTCAAGAGTATCAACATGAATAAATTTAATTCCCGATAAATCAATAACATCCGCAACATCAACACACATTGCAATCATCCCTGGATGTTTATTGATCATTCCATTATATACTTTTCTGGTAACGATTAATCTTTTGGAAACGCATCCAAAGGTTCTTCAAAGGCAATAAAAAGTATACAAGGTCCAGCATCACCACATTTAGCCGTATGAGGTTTTTTAGAAGGCCCATAGGCATAAGATCCTACTTTTAAAGTTTGTGGCTTTTCTCCTTTATAAGTCACCTTGAGCTTACCAGAGATAAGTATCATACGTTCTGCCGAATTGTGCCAATGATTGGGGATGTCTGAATTTGCTGCAACTTTAAAAAAAACATCTAAATTTTTTTTACTGGGATCACCGTGTAAAATGGCTATAGAACAGCCATTTGGCATAAATGGAGGACAAGGACCCCATTGTAAGTCGGCATCCTCTGCTGTTTTTACCAACGATAACTCAGTTTTGTTAACCTCCGTATTTTGTGCTGACAATGCAATTGTCAGAAACAGGCCTGGAATAAGGAAGATGATCTTTTTAATTGAAACTTTCATTTTGAACAATTTTAAGCATTGTTTTGGAACTTCAATCAGAAATTCTTGATACAAACTTGAGGTGTTTTCACTATAAACAATATCACTTTTGATTCAAAAACTATAACAATTGCTTCAATTAGTTTTTCTAATACTTATCGCTTTCAGCATCTTCTCCTCCTATATCGCTCTTTTGTCAGGTTAATAACTATAAGGAACTCCTGTTAAGTTTGATTTAGCGTTACCCTTGGCATACCCACCATCCCTACTAACTGAACTTACAATGAGAACAATGTGACAGCCCATAGCAGCTGCTTCTTTTCTTAATTTGTCCATCGCTTTCTTCTCCATTTTACCTAGACTGGTCGTAAAATATGTAGCAGTTGCTTTAGCCACTAACTCTTTTTTTCTAACGAGTCCATCAACGTCCGATTTATTGGTGGTAATTTGAACCATTTCCCAATCTTCAACTCCTCCAACGACTATTTTTTCGCTCACCTTCTGGATTCTGCCATTCGAAAACTTGATTTCTTTTACTACATTTTCTGAAATACTATTCAATAAGTCTTCCCTGTCTAACTTATACTTGATTGTTTGGTTTGTAAGTTCTATGACTTTGCAAAAAATCGTATCCCCCCGGTGTGTCACAATCTTATCTTGCAAGTTTATAGCTGATTTTGATGTTCCACCCCCATCATGCGAATTGTCTGCACCATTTTGCACCAGAGGTTGAAGCACGAATTGGCCCATATTGTAATCCAGGGTATCCCCTTTACCCGGCGTAAAAAAGAAATCGCCAGTATAATCAGAAGCTATCCAAGGACGTTGTGCATCATTGGATTGAACGGCAACATCCGATGCCACACGCTTGAACACTTGTTCAATATTCAAGCCTTCGACATTGATGTATTTCAGAAGCTTGGAAGTGAATAAACCATTTCTTTCTGCGCCATCAGAAGCTACTGAGCCGGGCTTGGTGGCATAAACTATATAGGAACCTTTGGGAGTATTTACCATGCTAAGACCCTTTTCGGCTGAGCGGCTGAAGCCGCGGAAAGGGTTGTTGCGGCAGGCATCGAGAACAAAAATGTTCAGCGCATTACCAGCTTGCTCGATGGCCTGCATTATGTAGTCCATGTTCAAACACTGGTCATCAAGGTCGGCCTTTATCTGTGGATCGGCTTGGGTAGGTATAAGGTAATTGGATCCATCAACTTGCATGCCATGCCCTGAATAGAAAACAAGCCCGGCTATATTCGTCCGACTCTGAAGCAACGTAAAATATTTTCGAATGGCGTCCTGCATCTCACGCTTGGTTCTTGGATCATATAATTCAATAATCTGAAATCCTTTCTTTTTGAGGGTGGCAGCTATATCGTGGGCATCATTTAATGAATTCTGTAGTGGCTGTACGAACTGATAAGACTTTACGCCAATGATCAACGCAATTCTCTTCGGGGGTGCGGTTTGCGCAAGAGCATTGTGGTCAATGAAAAAATAAAATGAACAAAGCGATAGCGCAACCAACAAATTCTTCATAACCGAATATGATTGATGAATTCTAATCTTCAATTTACATAATAGTTAGCTGTAAATTTCCTTTTTGTTATAAGTTATGTATTGCGAAGGCCTATGTTCACTTCACTGTACGTCCCCAATTATCCATTATTTCACAGTCATAGTTTGCCTTTCCCATCACTGTCACGAAGCCGTCTTTCAACGAACGCTATTCCTCAAGCGATTGCTAATTTTCTCTAAGTATCCTGCTAGTAGTCGATTGAGCAATTTCAACGACAACAGGAAGTGTAAATTCAGGGATCAATTATCCTGGTCAGAGGCTTGTCAATTGAACAAGTTGTTGAAAACGAGTGTACGTCGCTGTCCTTCTGTTTTTCAAATCTCTGAACTCTTCCGTTAAAGATTCAGCATCTGCTTCCTTACCAATTATGGCCCATTTGTAAGCGGAAATAGCCTCCCGCTCTTTTCCGGACAACTCTGCGATCTCCTGTTCTATTCTCATAAATTCCTCATCATGCTTTATGAGCGATGATATTCTTTCAGAAGCATCTGCCTTAAGCTCAAAAAATGCCGATTCCACCTTCCGCTCCAAGGCGTCCGTACCAGGTGCTCCTTCAGGTGCTGAACCTGCAAAAGATGCAGACCAATCGGAAATTGCCCGATCATACTTTGTGTACGCTCTTGAAAAATCAGTAAGTGCTTTAACATCGCAAAAATAAAGGCTGAAGAACAAAAGGGCGCAAAACGACATGACCAAAACAACCATGAGTGGCCATTTGTATTTGCTAATTGTTTCCATATCCGAAATCTCAGGTTATCCGAAATATTGAATGCTCTCAGAACAAACGTATTACGTTTATCCTTCCAATGCAGATGAATATACGTATCGCCTTTATATTCATTTTGTACGGATGAATAGTCAACCGTATTAAAACGAAACTTACTGTGCTATCTGAGCAATTTTTGGCAACGGAATCGTATTGGCAAAAGCCGTGATTTCTGCTTCGCTCGTGTCATCAACTTTTAAAGTCACCAGCGTGTTGTTCATAGGAATCTGAATATCGTAACTGGTTTTCCCTGTGTCGCTGTCAAGGTGTTTGGTTAATAAGGATTTATATCCCTGTACTTTCACCATCTTCTGATTTTCGTCGCGCATCATACTGCCCATCATGGGGGTGTTGAGGATGGCGCCCAGGGAATTCATCAACGGGGAATTATTGATAATTTCAAGAATGGCTCTTTTAGGATCAGCGCCGTAGGTGCGCTGCACATACAATCCGGCGGTGACACCGGCGGAGCTTCCTGTAACGTTATCACTTTTCACATCAAATTTTAGTGAACCCATTTGAGCGGGAAGCATTTTTAAAATCTCCTTGCCGATGGCGGCATCCAGATCGCTCAATAATTGTTCCATGGCAAAACGAGCGTCACTCAGGTTGCCGGCGGCATAGGCGGCGCGGGCAGAGGCCATATTTTTATCAAAATCCTGTGCGCTCGCATTGACAATGAGGAACACACAAAATAGAAATGAGAATATTGTTTTCATAGGATTGTTTCTAAAATTGTAAATTGTAAATCTTAAATTGTAAATCCTATTCATTGCTCGCCAAGCATTTTTTTGATACCCTCAATATCCACCGTGTTGGCCGCGGCTATCATATCATTTTCATTGGCAAAATTCACACCTTCAAAAACGATGAGACTGGATTGGCCGATAGGCACACTGAGTTTATATCCGCTGCTTTGGTCAAATTCGATGATGGATCGGTTGCCTTTCACTTTGACCTGCTTCCAGTTTTGTTGGCCGTTGGTTTGTTGTGCATAGCCACCGGAAGTGAAATACATATTGATGGCCGACATCCAAACAGAATTATTAGCAATGGTTGTGCGGAATTCTTTTTCTTTTGTGTCGGTGTATTTGCGGGCGATCGTGAGACCGGCCCAGCCCGAACCGGTACTTGTCACCTGGTCGGCAGTAGCATCTTTGTTTAGTCCGCTGATGGTTTCAGGCAAGGATTTTAGAATTTTGTTTCCGATTTCAAGTTCTACACCCAGCATCGCTTGCTGAATAGAGTAACGCGCATCGCCATATTTACCTCCCTTAAAAGCAGTCTCACCATCAGTCAAATTTGATTTGACATCGGGCGGTGTGGCGATTAATCCACCTCCGCCCTGGTTTTGGTTTAACCCGCCACCCGTATTGTTACCGCCACCATTGTTATTTTGATTCTGGTTCTGGTTCTGGTTTTGGTTCTGATTCTGATTCTGATTTTGGTTCGGGGTTTGATTTATGCCGAGCTGCTTGTCCACTTTTTGATCAGCAGTTTTTTCAGCTTTCTGCTTAAGTTTGTTGAGAAACTGGGCGGAAGCAGGAAAGGTCACAAAGATCGTTGTCGTCCACACTGCGATTCCAAATAAAGCTTTCATAGTCCTGGTGTTTTGTGTAGTCAAAGATAACTAAAATCGTCGCCGATATTTTAATTAATAAACCTTGGTTCTCAAGCCTCCCGTATCAATTTGAATGCCAATCGTTGCCTGCAAGGATTGGTACTTATAATATACTTCCCCGTTCATGGGCAATGCAATGCCGAGTTGAAAAATGCCGTGAAGATTCCCTTGCAAACGAAATTTGGTGGTGAGGGCGGGCTCAAGAAAGATCTGCGCCTTTTCATTGGGTTTCATGTTGTTGGTGAGCGGGGGCGGCACACTGGCAGAGGTACTGAACTCCGTATAATCCACCCAGGTAAGCCTTGGGGTAAAAATAAGATTGAAGTTACGGCCGTTGGTGCCGATGGAGGGTTGAATAAATATGCGTTGCATTTTGGCGGTGGCCTCCACGGTATTGTTCAACCCGAAAAAAGAATATTGATCGTAGCTGGTACTTTGTCCGAAGCCATATCCGCCAAGAATTTCGTATCGCGCAGAACGACTGCGGTCAAAAAAGCCAAAGCCAATCTCACCATAACTGTTTTTGTAGGTATACTTGGTCTCTTTGGAACTTCCGTACACATAGCTTCCGATGGCGGCGATATGGTCAGTTAAGGCATAGGCAACTTGCCCTTCAATTCCTGCCGAGGTGAGGTAGCCCGACAGTTGGGCTTCCCCTTGTTCGCGAAAAAGGGGTGCGTTTCGCGTATTAGGAGTGTAAAGCGTTGAACAAGAAGTAAACAAAAGCAAAATGATGATAGTCCTCATAGGCAAAAGGTATAAAACTTAACTTAGCCGAAAAAACAGACTCGATGGATTTCAGCACAAAAGACTTAAACCGACTGATACATTCCAGAAGGTCGGTATTTCCAAAGGACTACATTGGAGAAAAAGTGAGCGATGAGGTTGTTGAGCAGATCCTTGAAAATGCACGCTGGGCCCCTACGCATAAATTGACGGAGCCCTGGCGGTTTGTAGTGTTTACGGGCGAAGGACTAAAAAAACTGGCCGAATTTCAGGCCGGCTGCTATAAAGAAGTGACGATGAAAAACAACACTTTCAAGGAAGACCGCTATCAGGCATTATTGGCCAAGCCTTTGCAATCCTCGCACATCATCGCGATTGGAATGAAACGCGATGAAAAGAAAAGTGTACCAGAAGTGGAAGAACTGGGTGCTGTATTCTGTGCCATCGAGAACATGTACCTCACCGCTACGGCGTACGGTGTAGGTTCCTACCTCAGCACGGGAGGCATTACCTACTTTGAAGAAGCGAAGGAATTTTTTGGGCTGAACCATGAGGACAAACTGATTGGATTTTTCCACGTGGGTATTTCAAAGTCGTTCACAATGGAGGGAAGAAGGAAACCCCTGGAGGGAAAAGTTAAATGGGTAAAATAAAATTTGTGAAAGACAGGGACTAATTTTTTTGAAATGGATTACATAGCAAGCCGAGCTGACATCGAAGCGGCGCATGAGCGCATCAAGCCATACATTCACCATACGCCGGTAATGACCAGCGCTTCCATTGATGAAGAAGTGGGTTGCCATTTGTTTTTTAAGTGCGAGAACTTTCAAAAAGTGGGGGCCTTCAAGTCACGAGGTGCCATGAATGCTGCGCTGAAGCTTTCTCCGGATGAGCGGGTCAAGGGCATTGCAACGCATTCGTCCGGGAATCACGCCCAGGCACTGGCGCGTGCCGCAAAGATCCTGGGCATTAGGTCCTACATCGTCATGCCGCGCACGGCCCCGGAAATAAAAAAGAAGGGAGTTCGCGCTTACGGTGGGGAAATATTTGAGTGCGAGCCTACCCTCGAATCCCGTGAAAAGATACTAGTCGAAGTGATTAATAAAACGGGTGCGGTCGAGATCCATCCTTTCAACAACTTTGATGTGATCGAAGGACAGGCCACGGCGGCAAAAGAACTTTTTGAAGAAGTGCCCGGCCTCGACTTCATCATTACCCCGGTGGGAGGTGGCGGACTTCTCAGCGGAACGGCTCTGGCCGCAAAATATTTCTCTCCCAAGACGATGGTACTGGCAGGCGAACCGGCAGGATCCGATGACGCTTATCGTTCCCTCAAAAGTGGGAAAATAGAGACAGCCCAGTCCAATACCATTGCCGACGGCCTGCTCACCGCGTTGGGCGATAAGACTTTTCCGATCATTCGCGACAATGTAAAAGAGATTATTACCGTAACGGATGAAGAAATTATTTCCGCCATGCGATTGATCTGGGAGCGATTGAAAATAATCGTTGAAACTTCTTGCGCCGTGCCCTTTGCGGCGGTGTTAAAAGAGAAATCAAAATTCGTGGGTAAGAAAGTGGGAATAATTCTTTCAGGTGGAAATGTGGATTTGAATAAGGCCAGTAAGTACTTTGCGTAAAAAAATTAACCGCAGAGACGCGGAGGCGCAGAGAATGGGCAATAGAATCCTTCTTAATCTGTGGATCTGTGGTTAATTGTATTACTAAACTCTTCATCTGATGTTTGAACATCGATCCAAACCGGTCCTTCCTTTTCGGCAATTCATAATTCGCATTGCCCGATATTCGGGATTTGCAGGGATATTACTGGGAATTTCTCTCGCCATGGGCGTTGCAGGGTATCATTACATCGGAAAACTTTCCTGGCTGGATGCTCTGATGAATGCTTCTATGATCCTAACAGGAATGGGGCCGGTGGATGTGATGAAAAGCGATGCGGCTAAATGGTTTGTTTCGTTCTATGCGATCTTTAGTGGTGTTTTTTTTCTTAGTACGGTGGCCGTCTTTCTCGCACCGATCGTACATCGCTTTTTGCATAAGCATTTGCTGGATGAAGAGTAAAAAAATTAACCGCAGAGACGCTGAGGCGCAAAGAAATTACTCTGTGACTTCAGTCTCCTCTGTGGTTAATTGCGTTTAATAATTTTGGGAAATAGAAAAGCCCGCCCTTTTAGGTAGGCTTAAAATTATTGCATTCTCTGCGTCTCCGCGCCCCTGCCTACCGGCAGGCAGGTCTGCGGTTATTGTATTAATTTCCCTTCTTCAACTGTTCAAATTTATTCACCGCCATCTTTTTTGGAAACACATTATCATTCACATTCGTATCGGCAGTTTCCGCGTTGGGGTCGATCACCATGTTCACTACCTCCTTGTCTTTCACAAAAACCTTTTTCACCTCAAACTCATTGTCGCGCCAAATCTCGGCCGGTATCCTTTCAATTTCTTTTGAACCATCTTTAAACGTCCACTCAATAATGAGCGGTGACACCAGCCCGCCGCTATTTTTGAGTGTAACCTCATACAGATTTTTACCCATCAGCTTTTGACGAATTCCATTGTCATCCAATCGGTTTTTAAAATCCCGGTAATCCTGATCCGGGGTGTTGATGACCGTAAACTCCTGCGGGCCACCGCTGAAGTCCATCACTTTATCTTGAGAGGCACTGGCAGAAAGATCCCCCTGCTTTACTTTAACACCTTTCTTTTCCGGATCAACTTTGGTGGATTTTACCTTGTACCATTTCACTTGATCAACGGTCAGGTCCACATGGTCGGTAGAATAAAACCAGCCACGCCAGAACCAATCGAGATCAACGGCGGAGGCATCTTCAAGGGTGCGGAAGAAATCAGCAGGCTTGGGATGTTTGAAGGCCCAGCGTTGGGCATATTCCTTGAAAGATTTATCGAAAAGTTCGGCCCCCATCACCGTTTCGCGGAGGATGGTAAGGGCTGCCGCCGGCTTGCTGTATCCGTTTGGGCTAAAACTCTTTCCCTGGTTGTCGGACATTGCCATCACAGGGCGCATAATGCTTCTGTCTCCTTTCATAAAAGATACTATTCCTTTCGGCGTGTTACTTGCGCGATCAAGTTTTGGATAACGCTCACGCAACGTTTCCTTTTCCAGGAACGAATTCAATCCTTCATCCATCCAGGTACACTGACGTTCATCGGAATTAATGATCATGGGAAAATAATTGTGTCCCACTTCATGGACGATGATACTGACGGTCCGCGTCAATGTACGTTCAGTGATGGTCCCATCCTTGGCAGGACGTCCGCCATTAAAGCAAATCATGGGATATTCCATACCCCCACCCACCCAATTACATGAATAGGCCGTAGGGTAAGGGTAGTCGATTGTGCGTGCAGAGTAGACATCCAGCGTATTCTTAATTGCTTTTGTAGATTCCTTTGACCACAGGGTAAAACCCTCTTTCGGATAAAGAGATTGCGCTAAGGGGAAATTATTACCATTTTTCACTGCCATCGCATCCCAGATATATTTCCGCGAAGAAGAGAATGCAAAATCACGAACATTCTCAGCATAAAACTCCCAGGTGCTTTTATTCTTAGACCGCTCTTTTTCTTTTTTCTTTGCCTCTTCTTCGGTCACCACAAATACGGGGTTGTCAAAGGTCTTACGGGCATTTTCAAACCGGTCGATTTGTTCTTTTGTTAAAACATCTTTTGGATTTTGCAGCCAGCCTGAAGCGCCGACAATATGATCTGAAGGCACCGTGATTTTCACACGATAGTTGCCGAAGGTGAGGGCAAACTCACCGTTGCCAAGGAATTGTTTATTCTGCCAGCCTTCGTAGTCGTCAAAGACACACATGCGGGGGAACCATTGGGCAATGAAATAGATGTAATTTCGATCCTCCGGAAAGTACTCCATGCCACTGCGATCAGCTTCGTCGTTAGTCTTCATAAGGTCATTGATGTTATAGGACCACTGAATTTTTACAATAAATTTTTCCCCCTTTTTTAAGGGTTGGGGCAGATCCACCCGCATCATGGTGTAATTAATAATGAAGGGAAGGTCTTTGTCATTCTGGTCTTTCACTGATTTAATCGCGTAACCTCCTTTGAAATCAAGAAGGGCTTGCGCAATGCCGATGGACCTGGCTGGAATAGAGTCGCGGATTAAGCTTCTGGAAGTCATACTCGTTAGGTTGCCGTCGGAGTGAATGTTTTGGTCAAGCTGCAGCCAGAGGAATTTGAGCTCTTCCGGAGCATTGTTATAATAGGTAATGGTCTCGGCACCCGTGATCGACTGATTATCATCGTTAAGCTCCACATTGATCAAATAGTCAGCCCGCTGTTGCCAGTAGTCAGCTCCTGGAGCGCCGGAACTGCTCCGGTAGCTGTTGGGTGTTGGGAGCATTTGATCAAGCTGCTCAAATTTTCCCTGCCATTTTTGTTGCTGGGATGGCGGCGATTGTTGTTGAGCCTGGAGGGTCATGACCGTGATGAGCGAAAGACAAATTGAGAGTAACTTTTTCATTTCTTCAGAATATTGACTTAAAGTTATTAATTCATTTTCTTTTTGAGTTCATCGAACTTGTTGGGGATCGCTACTTTAGGAAAGACATTATCCCCGGTGCTGATGTCGGAGGTCTCAAGTTTGGGATCGAGCACCAGGTTGATCACTTCCTTATCTTTTATAAAGACTTTGGTCACTGTCTTTTCATTGTTGCGCCAGATCTCCGCCGGGATCCTGTCTATTTCTTTCGTTCCATCTTTATACGTCCACTCAATCACCACCGGCATGACCAGCTCGCCTTTATTCGTGAGGGTCACTTCATAGAAATTTTTGTTTTCCATTTTGGCGATCAACGCTTTGTCATCCACCCTATTTTGGAAATCACCGTAAAAGCGTGCGTCGGTGGGTATCACGGAGAAGGGCTGTGGACCACCGCTGAAATCATTCGGATTTTTTTCACCCGACCCCGATGCTGTAAGATCACCTTTCTTTACAGACTTCCCTTTGTTTTCGAGATTTGTTTGGTCCTTCCTGACCTGGTACCATTTTACTTTGTCAATGGACTGATCACATACATCGGTAGAATAAAACCAACCTCTCCAGAACCAATCGAGATCAACAGCAGAAGCATCTTCCATCGTGCGGAAAAAATCGGCGGGTTTGGGGTGATGGAATGCCCAGCGTTGAGAATATTCTTTAAAAGACTTATCAAACAGTTCCGGTCCCATAATGGTTTCGCGCAACATGTTCATGCCCGCAGCGCACTTATCATATTGCTCTGTAAAAAACTGAACTGCTTGTTCCGAGTTGGTCATTAATGGACGCTTGATGCTGTTATCACCTTTCATATAAGGTACGATGGTCGAAGCGGGACCTCTCCGTACTGGCTTATCGGGATAGTTTTCAATTTCTGTTCGGTATTGAATAAAGGAATTGATACCCTCATCCATCCACGTCATCTGGCGTTCATCACTGTTGATGATCATAGGAAAAAAATTGTGCCCTACCTCATGAATAACAACGCCTACCAATCCCCATTTGGTGGCATCGGAATAAGTACCGTCTTTGTTGGGTCGCCGTCCGTTAAAACAAATCATGGGGTACTCCATGCCTATAGAGGCATTGTGCACTGAAGTAGCTTGTGGGTACGGGTAGTCGAGGGTGTATTTTGAGTACGTGATGAGGGCCGCCTTTATCGCTTTGGTGGACTCTTTTTCCCACAGCGGATTGCCCTCTTTGGGATAGTAAGACATGGCGAGCGGAGTTTTGTCGCCGATCTTCACCGCTTGGGCATCCCAGATGAATTTGCGGGAAGTAGCAAAGGCAAAGTCGCGAACATTTTCTGCTTTAAACTTCCAGGTCTTTTTTTCTTTCGATTTGGTTTTCTCACGCGCCATGGCCTCCGCTTGAGTAGCGATAATAACTGGCTTATCAAAGGATGTCTTTGCCCTTTCAAAACGCTCCTGTTGATCCGCGGTGAGTACTTCGTTAGGATTCTGTACCATACCGGTGGCAGCTACGATGTGGTCAGAAGGTACGGTGAGGTTAACTTCGTAATTGCCAAAGGTGAGGGTAAATTCGCCATGGCCAAGGAATTGTTTGTTCTGCCAGCCCACGACATCGTCGTACACACACATACGGGGAAACCACTGTGCTATGATGTAAGAAAAATTTCCATCTTCAGGGAAATACTCCATGCCGCTGCGTTTGTCGTTTTCAGAATCACCACGCATCCGGTCATGAACGTTGAAAGACCAGTCAACAGAAAAAGTTACTTTTTGTCCTGCCGGCAAAAGTTGCGCAAGATCCACACGCATCATGGTAGAGTTCACAAAGAACGCCAGGCTTTTTCCACTGGCATCTTTCACGGATTTGATTTTAAACCCGCCATCGAAATCATTCAGGTTTAAATCGAGCGCCATCTTTAGTGTACTGGATGAGTCTTTCACGGAAGTGGTTGCCGTTTTAACAGTGTTATTTCCCTTTTCATAGATGTTCTGGTCTACCTGAAGCCAGAGATACTTTAAAACGTCGGAGGAGTTATTGAAATACGTGATGACTTCAGCTCCGGTGATGCTTTGGTTGTCATCATTGAGTTCAACATGGATCACATAATCAGCGCGCTGTTGCCAGTATTTAGGTCCCGGAGCTCCGGAGCCGGTTCGATATTCATTGGGCGTCGGCAGCAGTTGATCCAGTTGTTCAAACTTGCCCTTCCATAGGGGCGTTTCCGTGTTGACTTCCTGTGCTAAAAGTGTTATACCCGAAAGGATACAGATTATTAAAAATAATTTCTTCATAGTTAAAATTATAGATCGGAATTAAACATACTAAAATCGGTCCTTCATAAGGATAAGAGCTATCCCAGCAATCGCTGACGAGATGATCATTTTCCAGTCCCGTCGGCTCACATGAGTCCACTCAATGGCAATAAAACTAACTGTCAGAAATATCCCAACGATTATTATCTGGCCGTACTCCAGGCCTATATTGAAGGCAAACAGTTGGGTTATGATGCTTTCGTCTTTCCCTAAAAGGGCACGAAGATAGTTTGAAAAGCCCATTCCATGGATGAGACCGAAGAAGAGCGCGAAGAAGTAGTTGACATGTACCGGCTTTTGCGTGAGAAGGTCTTCCTTCCGGAACAGGTTGTAGACGGCCGTCACAAAAATGGTAAGCGGTATGAGAAACTCGATCAGTTTTGCGTTGACCGAAATGAGAGACATCGTTGCCAACGCCAGGGTGATGGAATGACCGAGGGTGAATGCCGTCACCAGGATAAGAATTTTTTTCCAGTCGCGGGCTATGTAGACAGCACAGAGGGCCACTACAAACAGAATGTGATCATAGCCGTTCGTATAGTCGAGGATGTGGTCTTTGCCCAGAATGAAGTAGAGGGAGAACTCTGACAATTTAGAGATGTTAATATTCACTCAAAGATGAATACAGAATCTTGAATGTCCAATGCTGAATGTTGAAGTAGCGCGTTTCTAATGGGTTACAGTTAACAATGTCACCCTGAGCGGAGTCGAAGGGCGACACCGCCGTTCTTCAAAGGGCCCTTACTCATTTCTTTTATAAAGATTCCCCAACGAATCCGCTGTCTATGCTTCGACTCCGCTCACCATGACAGCTACAACATTCCCATTTAACATTTAGCATTTAACACTTAACATTTTCCTGATTACTTTTGCCCCCCATGCTTCTCATCCAATATTTTTTATTTCTCTTCCTTCACCCCCTGCATGTCTCGGTGACCGAAGTGGAGTACAACGAAAAAAGCAGGGCCCTGCAAATCGTATCGAGAATTTTCATCGATGACCTGGAACTTTCCATTCGTCGTCAACTGAATCAGGAATCCCTCGACCTGCTCGAACCTAAAAATGGGATGACCACCGACCAATTGGTCAGCGCTTATCTCATAAACCGGATCAGGTTTAAACTGGATGGCAAGGCTGCCAAAATCAACTACATCGCCCATGAGATTGAAGACCTGGCCATCATCTGCTACCTCGAAATTGAGAATGTAAAAAAAATAAAGAACCTTGAAGTGACAAATACTGTTATCCAGGAGACCCACGACGACCAATCCAACATCGTGCACATTACTTATAAAGGTCCGGTGAAAAGTTTCCGTCTCACACGGGAGAAGCCGACGGATATTCTAAAGTATGAAACGAAATAAACTTTAATCCTTTCTAGTAATGTTATTCAAACCACAATTATTCAAAAAAATAAATATTCACCCCTCTGGGGTCACAAATCCGAAACATATTGCAAATGCTATAAACATTTGACCCCGCTGGGGTCAATAAATCCAAATCCCGATGAGATTGAATGTTTAAAGAAGTAATGAATCAATTGTTAAGTTGATCTCGAGGGGTGTCGAACGAGGGTTAAAGACAACATATTCTCATCCGGGGAAACATGATTAATGTTTTTTGCATTTATCTTTGCGCTCTTTTGCGCCTTTGCATGAAATAGATCATTAGCTATTAAGAACTCAATATTTACCCAAACAACGAATTCTATGCGAACCAAAATTGTAGCCGGCAACTGGAAAATGAACAAGACCCTCGATGAGGCCAAAACGCTTACGTCCGAAGTAATGAACCTTGCCGCTGAGGTGAAAGGCAACGTGAAAATGATATTGTGTGTTCCGTTTCCCTATTTGCTCCCCACGAAAATGCAACTTGGAAATTCTGCCGTGGCGGTCGGCGCGCAGAACTGCAGCGAACATGATGCCGGTGCCTACACGGGTGAAGTATCGGTGGGAATGCTAAAGTCCATGGGAATTCCGTATGTCATCATCGGACACAGTGAGCGCCGACAGTATTTTGGTGAAGATGGAAAATTGCTCGCCAAAAAAGTGGACAAAGCTTTAGCAGCCGGTCTCATTCCAATTTTTTGCTGTGGTGAACCCCTGGAGATCCGCGAGAAGGGAACACATGAAGCGCTCATACGGCAGCAAGTGGAAGAAAGCCTATTTCATTTGTCAGCAGAAGCCTTGCAAAAAGTAGTGATTGCCTACGAACCGGTCTGGGCGATCGGTACGGGGAAGACAGCGACCTCCCAACAGGCCCAGGACATGCACGCCGTAATCCGTAAGCAGTTGGCGTCAAAGTATGGAGAGACGGTTGCGCAGTCGATCCCGATATTGTATGGTGGCAGCGTAAAACCTGACAACGCCAAAGAACTTTTCAGTTGTGAGGATGTGGATGGCGGACTGGTCGGAGGAGCTTCTTTGAAGGCGAGGGATTTCGTGGATATTGCTAAAAGTGTATAGGTGCTAAAGTGTTAAAGTCGTTTGGTGAACTTTAGCACTTATTAAACTTAAACACTTATCAAAGCGCTTGCTCGATATCGGCAATCAAATCCTCCGCCTCTTCTATCCCCACCGAAAACCGCACCAATTTGTCCGAAATACCAACTTTTGCACGCTCGGCAGCCGTGAGTTTTGAGTGAGAGGTCTTGATCGGAGAGCAAATCGTCGACTCCACGCCTCCGAGGCTGATGGCCTTACGGATGTATTTCAGTTTCTTGATAAACTTTTCAGGGTCGCCCTTCACTTCAAACGACATCATGCCTCCGAAGCCTTCAGTCATCTGCTTTTTGGCAATGGCATAACCGGGATGTTTTTTCAAACCTGGGTAATAGACCTTCCCGATCTTTGATTCCGCATCCAGAAATTCCGCGAGCGCCATCGCATTTTTGTTTTGCTGCCGCACCCGCAGCACCATTGTTTTGAGACTGCGCTCGACCAGGTAGCACGTTTGGGCATCCAGACTTCCTCCAAAATGAGAGGCACTTGCCAGTATCTGTTGCGTCAGTTTTTTCGAACTCACCATCACACCGCAACAAATGTCACTGTGTCCGCCGATGTACTTCGTGCCGCTGTGCAAGACAACATCGATGCCGAAGTCGATCGGATTTTGATTGACAGGCGATGCAAAGGTGTTGTCGATCAGGGTGATCAGGCCATGCTTGCGGGCGATTTTACTTACCGCTAGGAGGTCAGTGATTTTCAATAAAGGATTGGAAGGTGTTTCAATGTAAATCACCTTGGTTTCCTTGCGGATGGCTTTTTCAAAATTTTTCGGATCGGCCGCGTCCACCATGGTAAAGTCAATGCCATAACGGTTGAGTTCGTGGAAGGCGGCGTGGTGGGTTCCACCGTAGAGGTCATTTTGAAAAATGATGTGGTCACCTGCCCGCAGCATGGCAAACATCGAAGTGAGGATGGCGGCCATTCCGGAGCTGAAGACCAGTCCGTCTTCGGCATTTTCAAGAGCAGCTACTTTCTTCACTACAGCTTCCTGGTTGGGTGTATTGAAGTAGCGCGGATACCGCACAAGATGTTCGTAATTATAGGCAGAAGAAGGGTAAATCGGGTTGACCAGTCCTCCATATTGCGGATCGCCTGTGGAGCCGGCATGAACGGAGAGTGTGAGTTTGGAGGGCATGTATTCCTTAATTTTTACACGCAAATAACAAATTCCCTGATCGATTGAACAGATCTCTTCAAAAAATCATTTTTGACGGGTGAGGCTTTAGTCTTGAAAAAAGAGATACTGTTCCATTCTTCTCATTAAAACGGCCTCACTTCATTAAAAACTTACGGAAGTAAGAATTTTGATGGAATATAAAAATGGTCTGGGAGGAACCGGTTAAATTTATCAAACCTCTGAACATCTTGCCCATGTCCCATACCGTTGTTCGCTTTGGATGGTTGCCTGATCTGCCCGATCAGCGCGACCTGATGTACGCCGCACCCCTTGCAGGGAAGAAGAAGCTTGCTGAGAAAATTGATTTACAAAAACAATGCCCTGCGGTTTATGATCAGGGCCAACTGGGAAGTTGTACAGCCAATGCCATCGGCGCTGCCCTTGAGTTCGGTTTATTGAAGCAACGCAAAAGCCTCGACTTCATGCCATCGCGGCTGTTCATCTACTACAATGAACGCGTGATTGAACATTCTGTCAACAGCGACAACGGTGCGATGATCCGCGATGGGATCAAATCCGTCAACAAGCAGGGCGTGTGCCCGGAAAAAATGTGGATCTATGATATCAACCGCTTTGCCGACAAGCCCGCAGCCTCCTGCTATGCCGAAGCCCTCAATCACCAGGTCCTTTCCTACCACCGCGTGACGCGGAATCTGAACCAAATGAAAGGCTGCCTTGTCGACGGCTATCCATTTGTATTTGGCTTCACCGTCTATGAATCTTTTGAGAGTGCCTCGGTAGCCAAGACAGGCAAGCTCAACATGCCGAAGCAATCTGAGTCCCAGGTGGGAGGTCATGCTGTCCTCGCCGTCGGTTATGACGACAAAGCACGCCGCTTCCTCGTGCGCAACAGCTGGGGCGATGACTGGGGCCAGGAAGGATATTTCACCATGCCATATGACTATCTGCTGGAAGAAAATTTGTCTGATGACTTCTGGACGGTGCGGGTGGTGGAGGAGAATGTGGTGTTGAAGAGGAAAAAATAAATCCAGGATTTTTTAGCGCCTCTGCGTCTCAGCGGCTAATTTTTATTTTTGAAACTCTCTATTTTATTTCTATTGAATAAATCAAATGCAGCCCACGGCCTTCACCCAACACCCCGACGTTAAAAAAATTCTGGCGGGATTGCATAGTGAATATGGACCTGGTAAAAAGGAGTTTATTGTCTCCGACGTTCTCGACGGCGAAGGTCATCAATATGTCAACCTCGTACAAGAAGGTGGCGGGGTGCTGGGCATCGCGCTCGTGGGATACACCTATGTGCTCGAACAAATGGGAGTGCGGTTTATTAACCTGGCGGGCACCAGCGCCGGAGCCATCAACACCATCCTGATCAGCGCCACCGGCAAGAAAAATGAAGAGAAGTCAACGGCCATCCTGGAGCACCTCGGCAACCTCAAACTGTTTGATCTGGTTGACGGTTTCTGGTTGTGGAGATGGCTGATTCGGATCATGACGACCCATAAAAGTTTTGTCAAGTTTCTTTCCCTGATCATACGCACCATCATCGTGCTGGCCATCTTGCTAGCACTTACCAGCGGCATCCTGTATTTTAAATTTCCATCCCACCCTGGTCTTTTCAAAGGCATGATGATTGCCACGTTGCTTTTTATTCTGATGGTAGTTCTTCTGATAGTAATCATGCGGGTACAGATGCACCGTTTTTATAAGACAGGCTGGGGGCTCAATCCGGGCACTTTTTTTAAAAACTGGATTGCAAAGATTCTGGGTCAAAGTGGCATCACGACGGTGGCCGACTGGGAAGTAATAATTAATGAAAAACCGGTAGGTCTTCACATTCGGTCGCCGCGTACTGAAGACCTCTCCGACCTGAAGCCCGAGGTTTGCCTGATTGCCTCGGAGATTTCCACGCAGGTGAAAGTAGAATTTCCAAGAATGGCCTGTCTGTATTGGAAAGACTACCGGCACGTAAACCCTGCGGAGTTTGTGCGTGCGTCCATGTCCATTCCCATCTTTTTTGAGACGGCGAAAATTTCCAACATCCCAGCCCGTGATCCGGACGTGGTCCTCCATTGGAAAGAGATGCTAAGTTATGAGGGAGAGATTCCTGAAAAAGCCATGCTGGTAGACGGCGGACTGCTCTCCAATTTTCCCATCAATGTATTTTTTAACCCCAGCATTGACATCGCACGGCTACCCACCTTTGGCATCATGCTCGACGACGAAGACGCCAAGCCCAGACAAAGTTTTCCCGGCTTCGGCAGCTACCTGTGGGCCATCTTCAACACAGTGCGCTATTACTACGACCGCGACTTCCTTATCAAAAACAGCATTTTTAAAAAGTGCATTGGTCGCATCGACGTGCGGGCATTCAACTGGCTCAATTTCAACCTCAGCGAGAAAGAAAAGATCCAATTGTTCATCAAGGGGGCTGAGGCGGCAGCTATATTTTTGAAAGGGTTTGACTGGACCGGGTACAAAAATTACCGCCAGCAGGAGAAAGCCCGGATACAGGTCCGCTAACTGCCATGTGCCGACCCTTCTACCTCATTGCCCACAGGCCTTCTCGCGCTTTATGCCAGGCACAGCGAACGAAAGTGTGGGCATTGACGGAGCCTGCAGCGCAGGGGATGCCGATATTTTTTTCCAGGGAATAAAAATGAATTACACCTATGCCAACGGCACCAGTCTTCCCTTTCTTGCCACCACTTTACCCGTTTATCTGAACCAAATCAAATCTGCCATCCAGCTCCGCGACAGCGACCTGAAGATTAAACCAACTTTGGTCTATGCCTGGACTGTTAATAGCGCAAGCTCGATGCGAACCTATTTGCGGATGGGGGTGGATGGGTTTATAACGGATAAGATTGAAATGGCGATGAAGGTGTTTGGGGAGGAGGAGTTTGTGGAGAGGTGAAAGTAATTTAATACCAGCACTTAAAAATTGCCTCTAAATTTAATGGCCTCTAAATTGCAAAAGTCATCAAACTTTCCATTTACAATAAATGCCTTAGGCACTTTGTTGAAATTAAATAATCTGTAAAGAAAATAGCTTTTGGAATTTTTAACAGAGAAATTGTATTCATTTTTTGAAATGAAAATTGGTGCATCTTTTCCGAGCTTGGTAGTCTTAACTTCAATGTAACGATCAGTCCCATTGACATTTTTGGATAGAATGTCGAATCCCAACCCATCACCCTGAGTTTGCGCCACCCATTCAATTTTGTCTGATAGAGAATTTTTACCGGCGTGAAGTAAGCGCCACTTTTCATAATTCAAAACTACTTCTTCCCCGAAATTTCCAATTAACCTGTTGTTTTGTTCAATTTCAAGGTAATTGAGTTTGACTGGTCCACGGTAGTTTATCTCAGGCTCCTTTACCCCTTTTGGTTTGGGGGGAGCATCAATAAATTGATCATAGTGTAGGTCATGGCTAATACCTGCTTTAAAAGGGGTCATTGCAAATTTGTTAAAGATTACTTCCAGACTTTGGTTTTGTTTGATATAACTATTTACCTTCTCTTCCATTGTCGCCTGATAATGCGAGAGAGGTTTATACCCAACGATCCATGGTCTTCCAAATTCTTTTAATACAGCACTTATATTTTGGT
>JAYWDP010000394.1:0-10827 GCA_043779775.1 Cyclobacteriaceae bacterium | reverse complement strand
CTGATTTTCCAGACGTATACAAAAAAGCTTTGTTTGCATTTGACTGGAGTTTTGGTATCATCTACGCCATTCACCTTGAACCTGTAGGCGCAACCTATACGGCTCACGCAGAAGAATTTATTTCAGGATCTCCTTTGCCCTTAACGGATGGTGTAATCGGACCGGATGGCGCCATGTATTTTCTTACCGGAGGGAGACGGTTAGAGTCTGACCTGTATCGGGTATACTATGCAGCTAATCAAAACAATAAAAAATCTAAACTGGAAAATGGTAAAGGAGTAGTTGCTGAAATAACTAAAGAGAATCTGCTAAGGAGGAGCCTTGAAACTTATCATGAAATAAATAAAGAGGCGCTTGAAAAAGCATGGCCCAACTTGAAGCGTGAAGATCGGTTCGTTCGCTATGCTGCTCGTATTGCTGTAGAACATCAACCTGTTGGCACCTGGCAAGAGCGAGCGTTAAAAGAAACTGATCCGCAAATACTTACTGAAGCGATGATTGCTTTGTCACGTCATGGCAATCCAACGGTAAAGAACAAGATATTCCAGGCCCTTGTAAAAGTCGATTTCGATAAACTTTCCTCCTCCCAACAGATAGATATTGTCCGTGCCTTTGAGGTTCTTATTTTCCGGATGGGCAAACCTGAAGGCACGGTAAAAGATCAGGTGACAGGCTATCTGGATTTGCATTATCCGGCACAGAGCAATGAATTGAACCGACTGCTGAGCAAAGTACTGGTGTATATTGAAGCACCGGGTTCAGTAGAAAAAACGCTGGCTTTATTAACGACTGCTAAAGATGATCCGGCAGAAAAGACGGTTAGCGCCTCATCTGATCTTATTATGAGAAATCCTCAGTATGGATTGGACATAGCAGAAATGCTTTCGAAGGTGCCACCAGCGCAGCAGACCTATTATGCCACGGTACTTTGTGAAGCGAATTCAGGATGGACTCCGGCCTTTCACGAACAGTATTTCAAGTGGTTTGCAAATGCATTCACCTACAAAGGAGGAAGAAGCTATATTGGATTTATTGATAAGGCAAGAAAGAAAGCGTTGGCCCACACGCCTGCTGATAAAACGGATTACTACAATACTCTTTCAGGTGCCGGACTCCTGACAGAATCTGGCAATGACCTCGCCAATGTGCCACAACCAAAAGGTCCTGGCAAAAGGCGGTCCAAAGAAGAAGCATTAGCCATACTGGACGAACCTCTTATTAACCGGGACTTCGTTCAAGGTAAGAATATGTTTGCGGCTTCGCTGTGCAGCTCCTGCCATACCCTGCGAAGTGAAGGAGGAAACATTGGCCCCGACCTAACTCAGCTCGGCACGCGATTTACTGCTAAGGATATTCTTGAGAATACCATTGATCCGAATAAAGAGGTCTCTGATCAATATGCTGCCACCATTTTTTCTATGAAAGACGGTAGCTCAATTCTGGGCAGGCTGATCAATGAGGATGACGGAAAATATTATGTTTCACAAAACCCGTTTTCTCCACAAACGCTGCGTGAGATCCCGAAAAGCGAAGTGGTGTCAACCAAGCTTTCCACGATTTCTCTCATGCTTCCAGGGCTCATTAACAGGTTAAATGATGAAGAGATCAAAGATCTTATTGCCTACATGGTAGCCGGGGGCAACAAAGATCATGAAGTTTATACAGGGAGTGGAAAGTGAGAAAAAGCCCATTTGAACAAAAAAAAGTAAATGATTAAATGTATTCAACATGGTAAAAAAAACTAATTCATCGCTTATTCGAATCTTGATTCCAGTGATTGTACTAATGGCTGTTGGATGCAAAATATCAGTAACAGGTCAAATAAAAGGAGATGGCTTTGTCCAGATATTTGATAATAAGACCTTGCAAGGTTGGGAAGGGGACTCAAATTACTGGAGAATTGAGAATGGAAGTATTGTAGGGGAAATTACCGCTGACAAGCTTTTGAAGAACAATACATTTATAATATGGAAAGGCGGCGAGCCTAAAGATTTTGAGCTGAAACTGGAGTACAGAATTACAAAGGATGGGAATAGTGGCATCAATTACCGAAGTGAACAACTAAAAGATTTGCCCCACGCCTTAAAAGGATATCAGGCCGATATAGATGGAAACAACCGCTACACAGGTCAGAACTATGAGGAACGCGGAAGGACAACCCTCGCCTACCGTGGACAAATGACCAAGATCCATGGAACGGAAGATCCCAATTCGCCAGTACGGGATAATGTTAAGAACAATGCGTGGACAAAAGTGGAGATAACAAAATTATTAGGTAATAAGGATTCATTACAAACTTTTATCAAAGGAGCAGATTGGAATGAAGTCCATTTGATTGTAAACGGCAACCACCTTCAACATTACGTCAATGGTATTTTAATGAGTGATGTAACTGATGATGATAAAGTAAACCGGAAAATGAGCGGATTGATAGGTGTGCAAGTACATGTTGGCCCGCCTATGAAAGTTGAGTACCGTAACATACGTTTGAAGCAATAATAAGTGATCACGCTTGATAAGGCATTAAAAAAATAGCGATTTGAAACGTCAACCCTGGAGCGACAAAATTTCCAACCCCAAGCAGTTGGGCGGCATAGAGACTTCTGTTATTGATAACGGTGCTGGACGAGGAATTCGTATTGCGTGGATCAACACCGGAACAGGTTTACGCTACAAAGTGGTCATTGACCGCTCGATGGATATTGCGGATGCATTTTACAACCAACATAGCATTGCGTGGCTTAGTCATGCTGGTATATTGCCTCCACAGCCATTTTCACATCATGGAATGGATTGGCTGAGAACATTTGGTGGAGGCTTGCTAACGACCTGTGGCTTATCGCATGTGGGCGGTGCGGAGACCGATTCCTTTGGTGAGCGCGGTATCCACGGGCTGATCAGCAATACACCTGCGGAAATAGAATCCATTATACAGCCGGATCCCTTCTCTGGCAGCATGGAAATGAGTATTACCGGAATCATGAAAGAGACCAGGATATTCGGCCCCAGTCTTGAACTGAGGCGTACTATATCTGCTACACTGGGTCAGCCTTCCATCCGCATTCACGATGAAGTAACGAACCGTGCCAATACGCCATCACCTCACATGATCCTTTACCATTTTAATTTCGGTTGGCCCTTGATAGATGAAGGGACCGACATCCTATGGCAAGGATCATGGCAATCAATGGAAAGTAATATCAGTGACAAGATATTTAGGGAAGGAAATACCTATCGAAAATGTCCCGCACCATTAGTAAATCACAATGGTACGGGAGAAGCAGTTGTCGCGATTGATGCCATTTCCGATCAATCAGGTAAGTGCACCTGTGGATTGTATAATGCCAATCTTGGTATGGCAGTAGCACTGCGTTTCCATAAAAAACAATTGCCCTGGTTAACAAACTGGCAACATTGGGGTAAAGGTGAATATGTTACGGGACTTGAACCAGGAACCAATCCTCCTATCGGACAGGCCAGGGCTCGCAAAGAAAATCAACTTATACTTATGGCACCAGGGGAAAGCCGGAGCTATGACCTTGAGATTGAAGTACTGGAAGATGAAGCTGCGATCAATACATTGTTGAAGAGCGTAAAAACTTAAACACATTAGCACCTTAACACTTAAACACTTTAAAATGAGTTTAGCGGAAAAAGCATTAGAGCAAGGCAACGGAATTTTACGACTCGCACCAACCTGGGTACCACGATCGTTCTGTGTGCCCGGCCGAAGGATCAAGCTACATCCCGATGATTATTATGTATTAGGAGGAAACCGGGGTGGCATCGATGAACGCTGGTTGTCCTCAACTACGCCTGCGAAGAACGGGCCCTTAACTGGAAAAAACGAAGGCTTAAGTCCGGTAGTAATTAAAGATGGTGACAAGGAACAGCAGATATTGTTGAAAGACGTTATTGATGAACTCAAAGGTGAAATAATCGGAGACCGTTTATGGAACAAACATAAAAGCTGGCCGATGTATTCCAAGTTTTTCGACAATATGGGGCCGCTTCCACACCATGTTCATCATAATGACGAGAAGGCTGCACTCATTGGCCAAATGGGCAAGCCCGAAGCATACTATTTTCCACCGCAATTGAATAACCATGGCGGTGATTTTCCTTATACTTTTTTTGGAATTTCGCCTGGAACAACCAAAGCTGAGATCAGACAATGCCTTGTTAATTTCACTAAAGGCGATAATAAGATCACCAACTACTCCTCGGCTTTTCGTTTGGAACCGGGCACGGGTTGGGATGTGCCTCCGGGAATGCTTCACGCACCCGGAAGTATGTGCACTTACGAGCCACAAAAGGCTTCTGATGTTTTCGCGATGTATCAGTCACTGGTCAACGAGGCCATTATCCCGGAAGAATTATTATGGAATGGAACACCTAAGGATAAGATCGGTGATTTTGATGAGTTGATCGAAGTACTCGATTGGGAATTGAATGTTGATCCCAACATTCTTCAAAACCGGTTCATGAGTCCAAAGCCGGTAAGGTCATTGGCTGAGATGAAAGCTGAATGGTATATTGAATCCTGGGTGTGTTATAAATCAAATGCTTTTAGTGCCAAGGAACTTACTGTTCTTCCAGGGGCAACGGTCACCATCAAAGACAGCGCAGCCTATGGCATCATCGTCATGCAAGGTCACGGTACCATGGGTGTCTGGAACGTTGAGACTCCCGCCTTGATTCGCTATGGACAATTGACCAATGATGAATTTTTCATTACTGAAAAAGCAGCGCGTGGTGGCGTTAAGATTACCAACGCGTCTGCTACTGATCCCATCGTTATGCTCAAGCACTTTGGCCCGGAAAATCCTGATCTTAAACTATGATCTAACTTCTAAATCCATCAACTTTAATTTCCAACTTCTAACCTCTAACCTCTAATCACTATGCCTGAAAATAATTTTCCCAAGCTCCACAACGCTACATGGCCTGGTATTGTAGGAAAAGGTTCGGATTCAGAACCTCCCATCCCTTTTGACACATTGCTTCAAATGACCGCTGCTGCGGAAGTCAACGGTGTCAAATTTGATGGCGTTGATCTTGGTCTTCTAGGACCACATATCGACCTTGTCAACAGCACGGATGATGACATCAAAAAATTGGCAGAAAAACTATCAGGTCTTAAGCTGAATGCCGGCAGCCTTGTTGCGCCCATTTGGGGTGGCCCTGCCATGGGCAGCAAAGAAGACCGTGCGGTATTTGTCGATATGGTTCGCAGGGCTTGTCATTTTGGAAAGCGCTTGCGCGAACTGGGTGTGCGTCCCTATGGAGTGGTTCGCATTGATTCTGCCAGCTCCCCTACCAATTGGGCCGTTGACCCGGTAGGCAATACAAAACTTATTGCACAGACTTTTCGAGAAGCATGTGACGTTGCTGCAGGTTATGGCGAAAGACTGGCGGCAGAAGGAGAAATATGCTGGGGCGGCATGCATAGTTGGAAAACTATGGTCGATACGTTGCAGGCTGTTGATCGGCCTAACATTGGTTTTCAGGCCGATATGGCCCACACTTTATTATATCTCTTAAGCGACAACCGTCCTGAAGACAGAATACTTCCCAAGGATTTTAGATGGAGTGACCGAAAAGTATTGGTAGAAGGACTTAAAGTTGTTACCAAAGCCCTTCGTCCCTGGACGATCGACTTCCATGTGGCGCAGAATGATGGCACCGTATTCGGTTCAGGTTCACATGATAAGACAGGACGGCACTGTCAGGCCTCAGACCCAAATGGTAAGCTTGACATTGCCAATGATGCGAGTTACTGGTTACGCGATGAAACCGGTAAACTCACCAAAGCCTTTAAACATATTTGTTGGGATGGATGTATGTTTCCGAATGAGGTGATGATGAAACAGAAAACATGGAACGATATCCTCGTTACGATGATAAAAGTACGCCAGTTACATGGCTGGTATGAATAAATTGGCGGATAACGATTTTTTAGAGTTTTCAACTAAGCCTAAACAGATATGAAAAATTTAATTTGTTTATTGATTCTTTTGACACTTGGATGTAGTGAACAGAAGAATGAGACAATGAATTCAGAAACGCCAAAAAATGAAAATGGAGTACCGCAATACAGCGAAGTGAAAAGTGGTGGCGTAAAAATGATTACCGTGGATGGAAAGTATCAGGTATGGACCAAGAAGATAGGGAGTGGAGACATTAAGGTATTGCTGCTTCATGGTGGACCAGGGTTCACCCATGACTATTTTGAATGTTTCGAGGACTTTTTACCGCAAGCAGGAATTGAATTTTATTACTATTAAGAAATATGATTCTTTAGACAAATTACAGATGTACGCATCTCCAGAGTATCAAGAATTATTAATGACAAAGTTGTATGGTAATGTAGTCTGTCGTCTTGACCCTTGGCCAGAACCTTTGATGAGAGCCTTTAAGAAAGCCAATACCAATATATACATTCAAATGCAAGGAGTTGATGAATTTCATGTAACTGGTAATTTTAAAAATTGGGAGATGTGGGACAGATTACCAAATATTAAAGTTCCAACTCTTGTGATTGGTGGAGAGAAAGACGAGATGAATCCTGAAGACATGAAGAAAGAAGGGAAACTGATTCCAAATAGTAGAACCTACTTGTGTCCTAACGGAAGTCATTTAAGTATGTATGACGACCAACAAAACTATTTCAATAATTTAATAGGATTTCTTAAGGACGTTGAGGATAACAAATTTAAAAGTGACCCGAAATAAGATGAGGGTAAATGGTCGACCCTTGTTGACAGTTGAACAAAACAAAATGATCAGATTATGAAGAATAAGAAGGAACTTAGAATAGGATTGATCGGCTGTGGTTTTATGGGCCGCACTCATTCCAACGGTTATAAGCGTGTTGGTGATTTTTTCCCTGAACTGAATTATCGCCCGGTATTAAAAGCAGTTTGTTCACGCAATGCAGACAAAGTCGAGGCATTCGCCGAACAGTGGGGCTATGAATCATCTGAAACAGACTGGAAGGTCCTTATCGCCAGAAATGATATTGATGCAATTGATATTTGTACTCCAAACGATTTCCATGCAGAGATTGCCATCGCGGCGGCGGCAAAGGGTAAAACGATATTGTGTGAAAAACCGCTCGCGCGAACCCTTGCCGAAGCACAAACGATGGTTGATGCGATTGAAAAGGCTGGCGTTAAAAATACTGTATGGTACAACTATCGCAGGGTCCCTGCTGTTAGCTTGGCGAAACAGATTATTGACTCCGGGAAACTTGGCAAGATTTTTCATTACCGGGCCAACTTCCTTCAAGATTGGACGATCAGTCCGGAATTGCCACAAGGAGGTGAAGGTTTATGGCGACTGGATATTGATGCAGCGGGGTCAGGTGTAACGGGCGATCTTCTTGCACATTGCATCGACACGGCTATGTGGCTCAATGGAGCGATCAAAGACGTCTCAGCCATGACCGAAACATTTATCAAAGAACGAGTGCATCAGACAAGCGGCAAAGTGCAGAAAGTAGGCATTGACGATGCTTGTATATTTCATTGTCATTTCAAAAACGGATCCCTGGGCCTTTTCGAATCAACCCGTTATGCACGTGGACATAAGGCCTTGTATACTTTTGAGATAAATGGTGAGCACGCTTCTATTCGTTGGGACTTGCATGACCTCAACCGACTTGAATTTTTTGACCATAGTGATGATTCAATAGTTCGTGGTTGGCGTTCTATTCTGGTAACCGACGGAGACCAACCGTATATGAAAAGATGGTGGGTTCCCGGCCTGATCATCGGCTATGAACATACTTTTGTTCATCAGGTAGCTGATTTCTTAAATAGTCTGGAGACAGGAGAACCCTGCGCACCAACCTTTAAGGATGCCTTGCAAACACAGAAGGTTTGTGAAGCGGTTATCAATTCAGCAAATTCAAGAAGTTGGAAGGATACAGGCGCAGAGGGCTTGTAAAAATAGCTTGCCTGTTATAGGACTATGTTAAAACATTTATCCAAAGCTACCCATGTAGTGTCAGTTCCTTTGCGTGCGAGGCCACGCACTCCGTAGTCCCATGCTACGCAACCCCTCATAGGTGACACCTTCCCGCCATATTTATATAACTTTTCTAGTTTTGATTATTGCCGCTTAGTTACTAAATTCAGGCACACTAAAAAAATAAAAATATGTCAGCGGTTTACAAAGTAATTGAAGTCATCGGTTCAAGTGAGAAATCATGGGAAGATGCTGCAAAGGTCGCGGTTGAGCGCGCAGGTAAGACATTGGATGACCTGCGAATAGCCGAAGTCGTTTCCCAGGACGTTAAAATCGAGAAAGGAAAAATAACGGCTTACAGAACAAAGCTTAGCTTATCATTTAAGTTCAAGGAATAATAGTCTTAGACTATTTTCTTTACATGACAAGCTCCACGACAGGGCTTCATCCATCGGCCAATATAAAAATGTAGATTTATTTTCCGGCTTGCGTGTGGGCGATCACACGTTGGATTAAAAAACGCTTGTGCAGATGCCATAGAAGCCTTCCTTGTACACCCATACTTCCTAACTTATCCTAAAAACCGCTTCATGGCCTTACCATACGATATCTTCCAAAAATGGTCTTCCGGAAAAACGGCTATCAACATCTTTCTTAAGATACCCAACGCATGGACCGCTGAGATGATCAGCTACCTGGACTTCGACGCAATCACCATCGAAATGGGTTTTAACATGGTCACACCCGTGGATGAGAGCGCGGTCATGATGCAAGCGGTAAAAGATAAACTGGCCAGGGTGGTCGCGAAACTGGGTTAGTGAGTCATTAAGTTCATTCTCAAAAATGACAGAGTAATGCTTCAATAATACCTTCCAATCAAATGATTTTCAACAATCATTCTCTTCATGTTTAGCGGATCTATAATACCCTGCTTTGCATAGACAATTTTCCCGCCGGGTTCAACAAGAATAGTATAAGGCAGCGCCCCCTGCCACCTGGGATCGATTGCCTCAATAAGTTTATATTTATCATCAATGCTGAATATATAATTGGTTGAGGATGCTTGTTTCATTTTTAGAAATTGCAAGGCTTTATCTTTTTTAGCAGGCTCATCCACACTGATGCTTATAAATTCAAAGTCTCTTCCCCGGTACATTCTGTTCATGGTAATAAGCTCCGGGAATTCAGTAACACAGGGACCACACCAGGTAGCCCAAACATTTATCAGGCGCAATTTATCCGATGAATTTTTTAAAAGACCCTTTACTCCTTCCTCATCAATCATCTCAAGGGTTACTGGTTCATTGGTCCAATCCTTCTTCGCTTTTTCAATCCAGTCTCCTTTCTCGGCCCATTTCACCGAACAACCAAAAACTTTTGTGGTGGTAACCGGAACGGGCTTATTGTTTAATAACGCATCAATAGCATTCGCAGCATCAAAACTGGTTGGAGTTTTGGTAGGCTTCTCTACATTGTCGATCCTCCCCTGATATTGCAATTTCCTATCGCGATCAAAAATAAAAATATGCGGTGTGGCAACCGGGCCGTAGGCTTTCGATACTTCTTCTGTGTCTCCATCGTATAAATAAGGGAAATTATACCCGAGCATTTTCGCCCTGAGTTTCATCTCTTCAAAAGAATCACCCAAATCAGTATAACCCAACTCATCCAATCTGACAGAATTAGGATCGTTTGGCATAATGGCCACAACAGTAACACCTTTTTTAGCGTAATCGTTAGTCATTTTAATGATTCGTTCTTCATAGGCCTGTGCCGTAGGGCAATGATTGCATGTGAAAATTATCACAAGGATTTTGGCCTCTTTAAATGATGCCAAAGTATAGGTCTTTCCATCTATGCCTGTCAGGCTAAAGTCAGGAGCCACGGCACCGATGGGCAATGTCCTGTGGTCCTCAGGCAAAGCGTAGCAAAATAAATTACTGAAGAGCATTAAGCTCCAGAAATAAAAAAGGAGATACTTATTCATGATATATAATGTTTTTAGTGCATTCGAGATCAGGTGTTTGGTGTTGGACTGTGAAGCGTAAGCAAGTTAAGGCCTTCCAGCATAAATTCAATTTCACCTACAGTAGCTTGGCCCAAATGTAATCTTTAATGGTATGAGTTGTATAATCCTTACTAAGTATAGAATTTCATTGTGCAGAAGAGAAAAATAGCTTAGTATTAAGTTATACTTCGCTATATAATCCCGGCCTGTAAAATTTAAAAAACATATATCATGGAAAGGCGTTCGTTTCTTAAAAAATCCTTGTTAGGTACCGGATTTCTTATAACAGCTCATCATCTTGGAGCAAGTGAATTACCGTTAACCCCTGCTTTTGCGAACAAGCGTGAGCGTATGTTAGCATGGTTGGATGGCAACATTGAACCTGGCTTCACACCCGCAGCATTTTTTTTGCATTTTGACGAGAATCATAAAGTTGGCTCTGCTGCTGCCGCCAAGCACCTTGAGTATTTCCGCAAGACTGATATGGATTTTGTAAAAATTCAATACGAACAACAATACAAGCCAGTAGATTTCTTAAAAAAACCTTCGGACTGGTCGAAAATACGGATGAATAGGCTCGATTTTTATGAACCACAACTTCAGACTGTCCGAGAATTAGTTAAAGCCACCAAGAAAGAAGCATTGATTGTAATGACCCTTTATTCACCATTCATGTGGGCTGGGCACAGTGCAACATTGCCTGTTTTGCTAAGCCACATGGAAGAAAATCCCGATGCTGTAAAAAAAGGCTTGGAAATCCTGATCGAAAGTCAATTGTTGTTTATCCGTGCATGTATTGATATTGGAGTTGATGGGTTTTACATGGCAACACAAGGTTCAGAAACTAA